>JBDHRZ010000045.1:0-12586 GCA_039807845.1 Rhodoferax sp. | reverse complement strand
GGGAGTGGCCAGTCTGGAAAATCGCATGTCTCGTCTCCTCGTGCGGTTGTCGGATGGGCAGGGAATCTAGCCGATGCCGCAGCCGTGCACCATCGTCGATTCCGACGATGGTGCGACCACGCGTGCCGCTTGGAGGCAACATGGCTGCCTGGGGCTCACACCAGCCGGCGTAACGGCCACTGCGGGTAACATGTGCCGTCCCCCCATGCCGATGCCGTGCGGCCCACCGCATCGGGTCGCCCACGCCATGCATGCTGTCGTCCTGAAGTACTTCCTCGAGGTCGCACGCTACGGCTCCGTGCGCAAGGCGGCGCAGAACCTGTTCGTCGCCTCCAGCGCGGTGAACCGCCAGATCCTGCGGCTGGAGGAGGAACTCGGCACCGAACTGTTCGACCGCGTGCCCAGCGGCATGCGGCTGAACGCAGCCGGCGAACGGTTGCGCCGGCACGTGAACGGAACCCTGCACGACTACCACCTGATGCGCAGCGAGCTCGACGCACTCAAGGGCGAGCGCAAGGGACACGTGTCGGTGGTGGCGATGGATTCGCTGCTGATCGATTTCCTGCCCGCGGCAGTCGAGGAGTTTTCCGGCAGCTACCCGGCGGTGCGCTACTCCATCATGTCGGCGGTCCCGAGCGATGTGCCCGAACGCGTGGCCGCCGGCGACAGCGACATCGGCATCTGTTACCTGGGCAAGCTGCCCAGCGCACTGCAGGTGGTCGCCAGGGCGCCGTTCCCGCCCGGTGTGGTGATGGCGCCGTCGCACCCGCTGGCGCGCCATGCCCGCCTGAGTTTCGACGACTGCCGCGGCCACGCCTTCATCCAGATCACCAAGATCTCGCCGATCCATGCCGTCGTGCTGCCCGAATTCGCCAACTACTGGGACGAACTGGAACCGTCCATCAGCTGCAACTCGACCGTCATGGCCAAGCGCATGATCGTCGCGGGGCGCGGCATCTCGTTCTTCTCGCAAATCGGATTCATCGACGAACTCGAGCGCGGCGAGGTCGTCTGGCGCGCGCTGGACAACGAGGCGATCAACGCGATCCAGGTCGGCATCCTGGTCCCGTCGCACCGCAGCCTGTCGCACGTCACCGAGCAGTTCCTGGAGCGCCTCGTGCGCCGGCTCAAGCAACTCGAACTCGCCGCGACGCGCTGACTCGCCTGCCGCAGCGGCGCGGCCGCGCCGCGCTGCCGCAATCAGCCCGCGCGGACGTCGGCGCCCTGGGCGCGCAACAACTCCCTGAGGAACGAGCGGTGACAGTGGTTCTCGTCCTCGCAGTAGCACCCGACGGAGAAATTGGTGGCATGCGAGAGTTGCGCCAGCAGCGCGATGGCGTGCGCGTGCTCGGGCTGCGCCATCTCGGCACGATACCTGCGCCCGAACGCAGCCCACTGCGCCGGCGTACGCGCGGCCTGCGCCAGCTTCATCGTCTCCAGGCTGGGCGCGAGATTCGGGAACCAGACGTCGTAGAAGTCGCGCTGCGCAAACTCGGTTTTCGGCACGCCGCGCGGGGGCCGGCGCACGGTACCGATGCGCGTGCCTTCATCAGGCGCACGGGCACTGCCCAGACGAACGACACGAACCACCATGGAGCACTCCTCTCGCTGCCGCCTCGTGCCCCGGTCCGCCGCGGGCAGGCAGCGCGGCGGCCGGTCTGGAAATGATGCATCGATTCTGTCGCACACGCACAATCCGCAATGCTGCACGTGCCTTGCGTGGCGAACCAGGGCGCAACACGACGCAGGCGGCACACTCCCTGCACGCCTTGCACTCCCTGCACTCCCTGCACTCCCTGCACTCCCTGCACTCCCTGCACTCCCTGCACTCCCTGCACTCCCTGCACTCCCTGCACGCCTTGCACGCCTTGCACGGCCTTCATGGCGCTGCGTCTGGCGCGGCGCCCGGCGCAGGATAGGTCAGCGTGCCATCGGGATGCAACTGCGCACCTTGGGTCAGGTGCGCCGGCTCCACCCGCCTCTCGCCCATCAGATGGAATACCTGCTCGCCGCGCGCCAGCAGGTGGTCGGCGACGATCCGGCGATGGCAGCGCCACCAGACCGCCTCCGCGCACATCACGGCGCACCGCTGCTCCCGGCCCAGCGCGAGCAGGTGCTCCAGGCCGGCGCGGAACGCTTGCGTGAGCGCGTAATCGGCGTAGTTGTGAAAGCTCGCGTTGTCCCAGAAACCATTCACCTGCGCCGCGACGGTCTTGCTCCTGGCGCGCAGGCCGCCCAGTTGCGCGATCCGCTCGTAGCCGACGCCGTACCCGGCCAGATGGGCGGGCAAGGCCTGCAGGTCGTACTGCGGATTGGCCCGCGAGCGCGGGACGGTGCGTATGTCCACGACCAGCGCAACCTCGCCCGCGCGGAGCAGTTCGACGAACTCGGCAATGCTGCGCGTGGAATGCCCGACGGTGAAGAACGGCAGCGCCATCACACCCCGGTTGCACACTCGCGCACCGCGCTACGCACCCTCGAGCCTCGTCAGCGCCCGGCCCTTGTGCACCGCGACGTGCTCCGTGCGGTCGCTCCGGATCTCGTACTGCGGATCCTCGCGGCTGGCGTGATGCGTGTAGCCCTTCCATTCGAAGTCGGCGTGGTGGACCGCCTGGATCCTCCCGCTCACGCGCCCGGCCTCCGAGTTCCAACTGACCCGATCCCCGATTTTGAATTGGTCCGGCATGGCCACTGCCTCCCCAATGAAACGCACGACCCGCTCGAGCGCCCCTGAAACGCAAGGGCCGCCCCGACCGGGCTCCCTGGCACCGAAGGATAGCCCCGGGTGCATGCCCGCGCGCGCCGTGTAGACAACACCCGTGCGGCACTTCGCACTGTCTGCCACTCAGCGCGATCGAGATCATCCATCACGCGGACACCCCCAGCAGCGCGCCGATCGCCGTCGTGATGGCCATCGCCAGCACTCCCCAGAACGTCACCCGCAGGACGGCCGGCATGACCGGCGCACCACCAGCGCGCGCGGCAACGTAGCCGAGCAGGGCAAGCAGCAGCAGCGAACCACCCGCCAGGCCCCACAGGCGCGCCGCGATCGGAGTCAGCAGCACCAGCAGCAGCGGCAGGGCCGCACCGCAGGCAAACGCACCCGCCGAGGCCAGTGCGGCCTGGACCGGCCTGGCCGACAACGCCTCCGTGATGCCGAGTTCGTCCCTGGCGTGCGCACCCAGCGCATCGTGCGCCATCAACTGCGTGGCCACGCGCGCTGCCAGCGCGCGATCCAGCCCGCGTCGCACGTAGATCGAAGCCAGTTCCTCGTGCTCCTGCTCGGCGTCGGCCGCCAGTTCGCGGCGCTCGCGCGCCAGGTCGGCGCGCTCGGTGTCGGCCTGGGAACTCACCGAGACGTACTCCCCGGCAGCCATCGACATGGCACCCGCCACCAGGCCGGCGGCACCCGCAACGACGATGGCCCGCGTGCCGGCACCGGCGGCGGCCACGCCCAGCATCAGACTGGCCGTGGACACGATGCCGTCGTTGGCCCCGAGGACGGCCGCGCGCAACCAGCCGGTATGCTGCGTGCGGTGTCGTTCGTGGTGTCTCATGTGGACCGACCATCGGGGCCAGGCCGATGGTGGCGCACGCAGGAGTGTGCGTCAAGGCGAAGCGGTCACGCCGGTGCATTGCTCCGGGCCGACCAGGCATCCGGGCGTGGCGATGCGCGTGACGGCCGGCACCTGATCCCACCCGCAGCCAGCAGCCACGTCCGCGATCGCGCCAGCCAGGCGCGGCACGTCGAAACGCCCCCAGCCAGGACCAGGCGCGGTCGCCAGTCCCATGTCGTCGCGGCAGGTGATGGCCCAGCGCCGGGCCTCGATGGCGCGGTCGATGCCCGGTGCCAGGGTCTGCAGCGCGTCCAGAGCCAGTTCGGGGTGCCGCTGTGCCTGCTCCACCTTGGCACACAGCACCTGCACGAGGTCGGCGAGCGGGCCGGCGGCGTCACGCAGCAGGGGAGCCGACGCCATCAGCGCGCTGCCGTAGAGCCTCGGACAGGTGTCGCGATAGTGCAGGAAATACAGCTCCCGATCGGCGTCCAGCCCGAGCGTGGCGAGCGCGGCGGTATGCGTGCTGGCGTAGCCGAACACCGCATCGTGCCGGCCGGCCAGCAGGTCGCGCAGCAGTTCGGCCATCGTCTGGTCGGAGGTGCGCACCTCGACGGCCGCCGCATCGATTCCGGCGGCCCGCGCGAACGGCGCAAAGGTCTGCAATGCGACATCGCTCGCATGGCCCACGATGCGCGCACCACGCAACTGCGCGGGTGTGCGGATGGCACTGCGCCGCGGCACGGCGATCACGGTCGGCGCGTGCTGGTGCAGCGCGCAGATCGCCTGCGGAAGGTCCGCCGCCGGCTTGCGCTGGGCCAGGTGCACCAGTGCGTGGATGTCGCCATACGCGAGGTCGAAGCCTTCCTGCAGCAGGCGGCTGGCCGCCGTCCAGGCGCCACGACCGGGCGTGTACGCCAGGTCGAGCCCCGCCGCACGGAACGATCCGTCGGTCTGCCCGAGCGCAAAGAACAGATTCGCGCCCGACAGCGGCGAATTGAGCAGCAGGCGCAGCGCAGTCACACGAACACGCTGCGCACCCGTTCGCCGAGCGGCGGCAGGAAACGACGGTCGAACACCTCACCGGCAGCGGGCACGCGCGCCCAGTGCGCGCTGCGCGCCAGCAGCACCAGCCCACGCGACAGGCGCGCATCGTCCACATCACCGAGGCCGATGCGGGTGAGTTCGGGATGCGCCATCTCCGCGCGCAGCGTGCCCAGCAGCCGGCGCCGCTGCACCGGCAAATCGATCGACGGTGCGGCACGCTGCAGCGCGGCCATCGCCGCATCGATGTCGGCGACCGTGTCGCGCACGCCGGCGTTGAGGCCATGCACCAGCGCACGCACCGCCTCGGGTGCGCGCACAACGACCTCGCGCGCCACCATCAGCCCGTTGCCGTACAGATCGGGCAGCAGGTCCGCATATTCGAGAAAGCGCAGTTGCGCCGAATCGACCCCCAGCGGCGTGGAGGCCGCGATGATGGTGTTGACGAAGCCGAACACGCCATCGCAGGCGCCGGTCATGAGCAGGTCGCGCACCTGCTCGCCCATGGGCCGGTGCGATACGCTCACTTCGGTGGCGGCCGGATCGAACCCGGCCGCCAGTGCCAGCGCGGGAAACAGCAGCATTGCCGCGTCGTCCGGCTTGCCGACCAGCCGGCGGCCGACCAGATCGGCGGCCTGGCGAATCGGACTGTCTGCACGCACCGCGATCGTGAACGGCGAGCGGTTGAAGGACTGGAACACGCCGACCGGTGCCGTTGCCGGCTCCCGCGCCACCCACTCGGCCAGCGCGTTGATGTCGCCATAGCCGGCGTCGATCCCTGCCGTGCCGACCTGCGGCACGATCGCTGCCGCGCCTGCACCCGGCAGCAGTTCCAGATCCAGACCTCGATCGCGAAAGTAACCGCGTTCCTGTGCCAGGAAGAACCAGGCGTGTGGACCGGTGAAGTCCGCATTGAGCAACAGCCGCAGTTTCATCGCGCTCGGGCTCCGCAGTGATCCGTCCGGTCTACTGGCCGGCGATGCCGGCCGCAATGATCCAGGGCCGCCATTGGTCGACCTGCGCCGCGACAAATCCCTTGAAGTCCGCCATCGGCTTGTAGAAGACGCCATAGGTGGCAATCTTGTCCAGCACGTCCTTGCGCTGCATCAGGCTGGAGAGGACCGAGCTCAGGCGCGTGACGATCGGCGCCGGCAGTCCAGCCGGTGCCGAGATGCCATGCCAGTTCTCGGACAGCAGGTCGAAGCCCTGCTCGCGAAAGGTCGGCACGTCTGCGATCGGTTCGAGCCGTTCGGCGCTGGCGCTGCCCAGCGCGACCAGCGTGCCCGCCTTCAGGAACGGCAGGCTGCCGGTGACGCTCTCGAACGCCGTGTCGACGGTACCGCCCAGCAGATCCTGACGCAGCGGGCCGGCGCCCTTGTAGGGCACGTGCAGCATGTCGACCTTGGTGGCGCGGCAGAACGCCGAGCCGAAGATGTGCCCGATCGAACCGGTGCCACTGGAGCCGTAGGTGATCTTGCCCGGGTTGGCGCGCGCCTTGGCGACGAGCTCGACCAGATTCTTCACGCCCAGCTTCGGGTTGGCCACACACCCCCCGTAGACCGTGCCCAGGAACGCGATGTGGGTGAAGTCCTTCATCACGTCGTAGTTCACGGTCTTGAACTGCGTCGGCGCGATGGAGAACGGCGCATTGTTCGAAATGATGAAGTTGTAGCCGTCCGCCGGTTCCTTCTTGATCGCCTCGGCGGCGATCATGCCGCCCGCCCCGGGCCGGTTGTCCACCACGAACGGCTGGCCAAGCTGCTCGGCCAGGAACGGCGCCAGTTGGCGGGCGATGAAGTCGCTCGAGCCGCCGGGCGGAAACGAGATCAGGATCTTCACCGGGCGCGTGGGCCACGGCGCCTGCGCGCTGGCACTGCCGGGCAGCAGCAGACTCGAAGCGCCGGCCGCGCCGGCCAGCAGCACGTCGCGGCGGGTGGGATGCAGCAAACGGGAATGGGGGTTCATGGACGCCTCCAATGGTGGGATTGCGGCGCATCATAGGCAGATCGCGCGTTGCCTTCCATATCAATCTTTCTAGGTTTGCGTTCTCCAGATCAGTATGATCCGTCGACACCTCTGATCAGGTGAATTCCCGCCTTCCAGACCCGCACGCTGCACCCGCCCCATGTACCACTCGTTCGTTCCGGCCGCGCTGCGCTACATCGACCAGGTGGCCCGCTCGGGGTCGGTGCAGGGGGCCGCGCGCCAGTTGCACGTGGCGGCCTCGGCGATCAACCGGCAGATCCTGCAACTCGAGGCGGAACTGGGCACGGCACTGTTCGAGCGCATGCCGCGCGGCATGCGGCTGACCTCGGCGGGTGAGTCGATCGTCACGCTGGCGCGGCGCTGGCGCGAGGACGAACGGCGCACCGTCACCGACGTGCGCAGCCTGCTGGGCGTGAACCAGGGCAGCGTGCGGCTGGCGGTGATGGACAGCCACACCAGCAGCTTCATGCCGGCGCTGGTCCAGGACATCGCGCGCACGCAGCCGATGGTGTCGCTGTCGGTGGAAGTCTTCGGCACCGAGGCCGCATCTACCGCGCTGCAGGAGGGCAAGGTCGACGTGGCAGCCGTGTTCAACCACCAGGCCGGACCCGACATGGTCGAACTCTGGCGTGCCGAACTGCCACTGGGCTGCATCGTCGCCAGCACACACCCGCTGGCCGCGCAGCGCACCACCAGCCTGAACGAAGCACTCGAACACCCGGTGGTCATCCAGAGCAAGTCGCTGGCGATCCGCAATCTGCTGGAAGCGCGCCACAGCTGGCTGTTTTCCGGCTCGCGCGGGCGCCTGGAAACGAACTCGCTGCACCTGGTGAAGCAGCTCGTGGGCAGCGGCAGCTACCTCGCCTTCACCTCGGAACTCGATGCGGCGCCGGAACTAATCGAGGGCTCGCTGCGCTTCGTCCTGGTGCGTGACCGCGGCGCCGACCCGCAGGCGATCAGCGTGGTGGTCGATGCCCGGCGCCCGATCGACGGCATCGTCCGGCTGGTCGCCGATCAGCTCTGCCTGGCGGCGCAGGATTGCCTGGCGCGCGTGCGCCAGGCGTGTGGCGCGCAGGCGCAGCGCGCACCTGGTCCGCTCACGCGCGCGGCACGGTCGAGGAAAACAGGTTGAGCACCACGACGCCGGCGACGATGAGCACGATGCCGACCACCGCGCCCAGGTCGAGCGTCTGACCGAACAGCAGCCAGGACAGCAGCGTGATCAGCGCCACGCCGGCGCCGGACCAGATCGCGTACGCGACACCGACCGGAATCGTCCTGAGCGTGAGGGACAGCAGGAAGAACGCTGCCGCATAGCCGAGCACGACGATCACCGAGGGCCATGGACGCGAGAAGCCCTCGGACGCCTTCAGCGCCGAGGTGGCGATGACCTCGGCGACGATGGCCGCCGAGAGAATGACCCACTGTTGCATGCGCATGTTCCTCGTCGTGGTGATGCAGACGCCCAGTCGACCGCCCGGCACGCCCCTGCACACGCAATGCTAACGTCGGTGACCACATCGATCATCAGGCAACGCACGCAGCGCCTCGTTGCCGCCATGCCGCACATCGACGCCGCCACGCCGCGTCCCCATGGAACGCGCGGCGTGCCACGATGGAGACCGGATCATTTCGTGGCGGCTGCGACGAGGCATTCGCCCGGCACTTCGAAACCGCCAGGGAATTCGAAGCTGCGCATCGCGGCCTGCACCTCATTCCACACGGAGTCACGCTGTTCCGACGGCAAATGCGCCATCATCGCGTTGAAACCGCCAAATGCTTCACGGGCGACCTGCACGAACTCGGCCGCACTGCCCGCTGCATGCGGGGCCGGGACTGCTCGAATCTCCGGACTGGCGAAGCCGGCCTGCTCGAAAATGCCTTCGAGGACACCGGAAGCACCGAGACTGAATGGTCCGGGCAGCCCCGGTACGGGAGGCGGCAACTGTGCCTTCTGACGGATGATGGAAGCCGGCACGGCCCCCCAGCTGTTTCGCTCAGGGGTGGAAAAGACCACCACGGCGACACGTCCGCCCGGTTTCAGCGCACGACGCCACTCGCGCAGCGCGGTCACGGGGTGCGGCATGTACATCAGGCCCAGTCGGCACAGCACCGCATCGAAGGACGCGTCCGGCAGGTCGAGTCGTTCGCCGTCCATGACGCGGGTGTGCACCTGGGCAAAGCCCCGTTCACGGGCAACTTCGCGGGCGAGTTCGACGATGCCCTCCGAGATGTCGGTCGCGAGCACGTAACCGTCCGGTCCGACCCGTTGCGCCGCGCTGACGGCCGGCTCCCCTGCACCCGCCGCGATGTCCAGCACGCGCTGACCCGGACCGATCCAGGCGAGGTCGAGCATCTGGCGCGTCGCTACGCCGTACCATCGGTCCAGCGCAGGATTGCAGCGCCGCCAGGCAGCACCATCCTTGTTCCATTGCTCGCGCTGGGCATTCTTGTACTGCGCGGCGTCGAAGTGGGTCTGCTGCTCGGCCATCACCGTTCCTCTCCAGGCAAGGTGCTGCGATCGAACCGCCGTCTCGTGACACCAGCGGCGACGCAGCCAGCGATCGGGCTCTGGCCGGCCGCTTGCGACCTGCCCGCTGCCTCTTGATCGGCAAGCTCCCTGACATCGACGAGGAAGGCCATGTGCGCCGGCACCAGACTACCCGCGGCTGCACAGGCCCCAGGGCACCGAGTGTATGCGTCTGGCACCACTTCCGCTCGACGTGGCCGACGCGTCGCGCGAGATGGCACTTCGACCGGAAGTACAGACTTTGCCGGAGTACGCGCCCTTGTTGTCCAGGGGCCGCGCAAGATGTCACTTCGACCGGAGGTCCAGACCCTGCAGGGCGGCGGGCGCCCGGCAATCGCCGCGGCGCACAGCATCGAGAAACGCCCGGATGACCCGCACCACCTGCGTCTCGACCGGTTGCGAGCCACCGCGCCCGCCCAGGTCCATATGGGTCGCCCCGTCGACGACGAGCAGCCACTTGCAACCGGCTCGCATGTCGGCAAACGGTTCCGTCCGCGTTTCCCACGACAGGCGACCAAGCTCGTCGTCGCGCGTGCCCGTGATGGAAAGCACGGGCCGCGCAATCGATGACCAGGCATGCCGCGGGAATATCGTGCCGACGCCTTGCGGCGACAGCGCGACGTAGGCATCGAAGGAATCGCTGCCGTGCGCACCGACCTCGTTGCGCGCGCCGGCCTCGATCATCACGCTCGCCGCGCCCAACGAGTGACCGATCAGTACGGTCGTGCGTGCCGCCGGGCATCTGGAAAGCGCCCACGCCCTGGCCGCGGCGATGTCGAGCGCGCGGCCCCGATGCGCGTCCGGGTCCGTCAGCAGCCGGGCCAAGCCTTCGCGCAGATTCGCGCCGGCGACGAAGCGGCGCAGCGCCTCGCGGCCGCTCTCACGGTGCCCGACGACGAGGGCCAGGTACCCGAACGCGGACATCGCCTCGCCAAGATACCGATAGCCGGCTTCGGAACCTCCCGCCCCCGGCGAGATGACGGCGATGCCATCGCAGGCATCGCGCGCCGGCGCGTACACCGCGACCGGCACGGCGTGCCCGTCCTGCCGGGTCAGGGACGCAATCTCCAGCCCGAAGCTGCTTGCGCCGGCGAGCAGCAGCGCCAGGGCACAGAGCAGGGAACGAAGTCGGTGGTGCATGCGCAGGCTCGCAAAGCGACAGGATATCCCAGGCACGGGCTTGCAGCGACTCCATCGCGAAACCGCGGTGCAACCACCGCCACCGCGCTGCCGTCACCGCTGCACCAGCAGCATGTCGCAGGTTCGGAGCGACAATGCGCCTTCGACGAGGAGGACCCATGCCGATCTACGAATACGCCTGCCGGGATTGCGGCCGGGAGTTCGAAACCCTGGTACGTTCGGACACCGTTCCCGAATGCCCGGGCTGTCATTCCAGGCAACTCGAACGTCAGCTCTCGGTGTTCGCCACCGCGAGCAGTGGACCCGAGCCGATGCCGTTCATGCCAGGCCCGTGCGGTGCCTGCGGCAATCCGGACGGCCCGGGCAGTTGCGCGTTGCAGTAGGTCTCGGTCGGCCCGCGTGCCGCACACACGGGTTCGGGAGTCTCAGGCCGCAGTGTGCGGCTTCGCACCACCGCCCAGGCGGCGCGCATCGGGCTCAGCGCTGACGCACGTACTGCCCGGGCGCGTTGCCGAGCGTCTTGTAGCCCGCCTTGGACGCGCCCATCGCGGGCGGCTTGGTACGCGCACTCGAATGCGCCGCCAGCCACTGCTGCCATGCCGGCCACCATGACGCGCCCTCATGCAGCGTGGCAGCCTTCAGCCAGTCGTCTGGCGCCAGCGGCCGCTCGGCCAGGCGCCGCGTGCGGATGCGGTAGCGACGCTTCTTGTTCACCGGCCCGCTCACGATGCCGGCGTTGTGGCCGCCGGAGGTGAGCAGGAACGTGAAATCGTCCGAACGAACCAGGTTGTCCACCTTGTAGACCGATTTCCACGGCGCGACGTGGTCGGTTTCGGTGCCGACCACGAACATCGGCAGCGCGATGTCCGACAGCCGCACCGTCTGCCCGTCCACCGGAAAGCGGTTGGTCGCCAGTTCGTTGTCGAGGTACAGGCGGTACAGGTACTCCGAGTGCATGCGCCAGGGCATGCGGGTGCCGTCCGCATTCCAGGCCATGAGGTCGATCATCTGGCCGCGCTCGCCCTTCAGATACTGGTTGACGATGGGCTGCCAGATCAGGTCCTGCGAACGGAGCATGGCGAAGGCACCCGCCATCTGCTTGCTCTCCAGCACGCCCTTCTTGTACATCGAGGCCTCCAGCAGCGCGAGCTGGCTGGGGTTGATGAAGAAGGCGAGTTCGCCCGGCTCGGAGAAGTCGGTCTGCGCGGCGAACAGGGTCACCGAAGCCAGCCGACGGTCGCCGTCGCGCGCCAGCGCTGCGGCGCCGATCGACAGCAGCGTGCCACCGATGCAGTAACCCACCGCGTGCACCTTGTGCTGCGGGACGATCGTGCTCACGGCATCGAGCGCCGCCCGCAGGCCCAGCGTCAGGTAATCGTCCATGCCGAGCTCGCGGTCACTCGCATCGGGGTTCTTCCACGACACCATGAACACCGTGTGGCCCTGGTCCACGAGGTACTTGACGAGCGAGTTGTGCGCACTCAGGTCCAGGATGTAGTACTTCATGATCCAGGCCGGAACGATCAGCAACGGCTCGGCGTGCACGTCCTTCGTCGTGGGCTCATACTGGATGAGTTCGATCAGGTCGTTGCGCAGCACCACCTTGCCCGGCGTCGCCGCCACCGTCTTGCCGACCTCGAACGCGGCGGTGCCGGCCGGAACAGTTCCCTTCAACGTGGCCTGCAGGTCCTCCACCCAGTTCTGCAGCCCACGCCTGAGATTCTGGCCGCCCTCGGCCTGCGTGAGCGCCAGCAGTTCCGGGTTGGCCGCCAGATAGTTCGACGGCGAGGTGCCATCGAGCAGCATGCGCACCGCGAAGCCAAGCAGTTGCCGGTGGTAGTCGGTCACGCCCGCGACGTCGCTCACCGCCTCGTTCATCAACGCGGCGCTGTTCTGGTAGGCACGCGCATAGACGTTGAACGGAAACTGCGTCCAGGCCTCGCCCTCGAAACGCCGGTCCGGCACATCTTCCAGACCTTCGCCTGGTGCGACCTTGCCGCCGGCGAGCGCGCGCAGCGCAAACGCCCAGGTGTCGCTGGCGCGCTCGAGCGCGTGCGTACGCAGTTCCTGCCGCTTGGCCGGCGCCAGTGCCATGTGCATCGCCCAGTCGGCCCAGGCGCTGGTGAACGCGGTGGGCGCCAGGCCGGTCGTCATCTGCGCGAGCTGGGCACGAAACTCGCGGTCGAAGTCCTGCGTGCTGGGAACGGGTTTGCGATTCGGATTCATGGACACACCTCGAAGTGTCGGAAATACATCGGCGCCGCCTCAGCACCGCCGCCGCGTCGCGGCGCCGGCTCAGCGCCGGGCCGGCGGCCTGCGGCCCGGGGCCGTC
>JBDHRZ010000044.1:0-12629 GCA_039807845.1 Rhodoferax sp. | reverse complement strand
CTGGCGACCGGCAGTTCGATCGTGTGCTCCTTGAAGCGGTCGATGCGCGGGAAGCCGGTGGTGGGCAAGAACTCGCCGTCGACGCGCAGATGCGGGAAGCCGCGCGGGCGGGCCCAGTCGGCCAGTTCCGTGTACACGCCCTTGCGATGCACCACCAGCGGCGCGAGCAGGCCGACGTGCTGGCCACGGAACTGGCGCAGCAGTTGCGCCACGATGCTGTCCGGCGTCTGCGGCGCCACCGCCGCGCCGTCGTGGATGCAGTGCTGCACGCCGAGCTTCACGTACAGCAGCCGCAGGAAATGCCAGACTTCGGTCGCCGTGCCGACGGTGGACTTGCGCCCACCGCGCGACAGGCGCTGCTCGATCGCCACCGTGGGCGGAATCCCGTACACCGCATCGACCTCTGGCCGGCCGGCCGGCTGCACGATGCTGCGCGCGTAGGCGTTGAGCGACTCCAGGTAGCGCCGCTGGCCTTCGTTGAACAGGATGTCGAACGCCAGCGTCGACTTGCCGGAGCCGCTGACACCGGTGATCACGTTGAAACGGTCGCGCGGGATGTCGACCGACAGCGACTTGAGGTTGTGCTCCTTGGCATTCACGATCCGGATCGCGTCTGCGCCCTCCGGCCGGAACACGGGCAGGCGCGCCGCGGGCGGGCACGCTTCCTGCGCCGCGCGGGCCAGCCCCAGGCTGGCGTCGTACTCGCGCAGCGCGCGCCCGGTGTGCGAGTCCGGATGCCGGCGCACGTCGTCGGGCGTGCCGGCGACCACCAGCCTGCCACCGGCCTCGCCCCCCTCCGGCCCGAGGTCGAGCAGCCAGTCGCTGGCCCGGATCACGTCCAGGTTGTGTTCGATCACGAGCAGGGAATGGCCGGCGTCGAGCAGTTTGCGCAGGGCACGCATCAGCTTCGCGATGTCGTCGAAGTGCAGGCCGGTGGTCGGCTCGTCGAACATGAACAGGGTTCCGTGGCGCGCCACCGGCTGGCGGCTGGAACTGGCATCGCGCGCCGCCTGCGCCAGAAAGCCGGCCAGCTTGAGCCGCTGCGCCTCGCCGCCGGACAAGGTCGGCACCGGCTGGCCGAGCCGGACGTATTCCAGCCCTACGTCGACGATCGGCTGCAGCGCGCGGATCACCTCGCGGTCGCCGGCAAAGACGCGCGCGGCCTCACTCACGGTGAGGTTCAGCACGTCCGCCACGCTCAGGCTGGCAAAGCGATGCGCCGCCGGCGGCTGGCGCCGCACCAGGCTCGGATTGCCGATCGGGTCGGACGCTGCGCCGTGTGCCGCGCTGCCCAGCAGGACGGCGGGAGCCGCAGCGGGCGCCGCACCGATCCGCGGCCGCTCGATGCGGACCTCCAGCACCTCCGGCCGGTAGCGCTTGCCATCGCAATCGGGACAGCGCAGATACACGTCGCTGAGGAACTGCATCTCGACGTGCTCGAAGCCGGAACCGCCGCAGGTCGGGCAACGGCCATCGCCGCTGTTGAAACTGAACTTGGAGGCGGTGTAGCCACGCCGGCGCGCCAGCGCCGCTTGCGCGAACAGCTCGCGGATCGCGTCCCAGGCGCCGACGTAGCTCACCGGATTGGAGCGCGCGGTCTTGCCGATCGGCGACTGGTCGACGAACACCACGTCGGCCAGCAACTCGGCGCCCAGCAGCCGGTCATGGCGGCCAGGCGCTTCGGTCGAGCGGCCGAAGTGCCGCATCAGCGCGGGCGCCAGCACGTCCTGCACCAGCGTCGACTTGCCCGAGCCGCTGACACCGGTGACGCATACCAGGCGCTGCAGCGGGATCTCGACCGTGAGGTTCTTCAGGTTGTGTTCGCAGGCACCTTCGAGCACCAGTCGCGGCGTGGCGGCTGCGACCGGACGCGGGAACCCGTGGCCGACCTGCTGGCGTCCACCGAGGTAGGCGCCGGTGAGCGTGTCGGCACGGCGCAGGTCCTGGATCGAACCATCGAACACGATCGCGCCGCCACGCTCGCCCGGACCCGGGCCCATGTCGAGCACGCGGTCCGCCGCCAGCATCACGGCCGGATCGTGTTCCACTACCACCAGCGTGTTGCCGGCGTCGCGCAGCCGCTGCATCGCCACGATGATGCGCTGCATGTCGCGCGGGTGCAGGCCGATGCTGGGCTCGTCGAGCACGAACAGGGTGTTCACCAGCGAGGTACCCAGCGCCGTGGTCAGGTTGATGCGCTGCACCTCGCCGCCCGAGAGTGTGCGGCTCTGCCGGTCCAGCGTCAGGTAGCCCAGCCCAACGTCGACCAGGTAACGCAGCCGGGTGGTGATCTCCTCGTACAGCAGTTGCAGCGCCTTGGCCTGCGCCGCCGTGCCCGGCAGGTCGCTGGCAGTTGCTGCCCGCGCGCCGGCCTCGGCGACGCGGTCGAAGAAGCGGCGCAGGCGCTCGATCGGCAACAGCATCAGGTCGTGCAGGCACAGGCCGGGCAGGGACTCGAGCTGCGCCCGACTCCACGCCACGCCCTGCGGCAGGAAGCGCTGCTCCGGTGCCATGACGGCATCGGCGTCCTCCCTGCTGCCGACACGCCAGAGCAGGCTTTCGGTCTTCAGCCGGGCACCAGCGCAGGCGGGACAGGGGGTGTAGCTGCGGTACTTGGACAGCAGCACCCGGATGTGCATCTTGTAGGCCTTGGTCTCCAGATAGGCGAAGAAGCGTTGCACGCCGTACCAGTGCTGGTTCCACTTGCCGTTCCAGTTCGGCGAACCATGGATCACCCAGTGACGCTGCTCGGCACTGAGCTTGTTCCATGGCGTGTCGCGCGGGATGCCGGCATCCTCGGCGTGGCGCATCAGGTCGTCCTGGCACTCCTGCCAGGCGGGGGTCTGCAAGGGCTTGATCGCACCGGCGCGCAGGGTGAGCTTTTCGTTCGGGATCACCAAGCCGTAATCGACGCCGATCACACGGCCGAAGCCGCGGCAGGTGTCGCAGGCGCCGACGGCGGAATTGAAGGAAAACGCCGACGCGATCGGGTCGGCGTAGCGCAGGTCGCTGTCCGGGCAGTGCAGCCCGGTGGAGAATTTCCAGATCCGGGGCTCGTCCTGCTCCTCCCCCAATGCGTAGACGCTGATACGCCCGCTGCCGCGCCGGAGCGCGACCTCGATCGCCTCCAGCACCCGCGCGCGCTCCGCGCTGCCCAGGCGAAAGCGGTCTGCCACCACGTCCAGTTGCCGGCGCCGCAGCGACCCGTCGGCGCCACCGGCATTGGTGCGGCGACTCCTGGAATCCTTCGCCGCAGTTCCCGCCGCCGGCGCTGGCAGCACCACCTCGCGTTCGGCCTGCACCCGCGTGTAGCCGCTCAGCGACAGCCACTGGGTGATCTCGTCGGCCGTGGTGTCCTGCGGCAGCTCGACCGGAAAGGTGACCACCAGCCTGGGGTCCCCGTCGGCGCTGAGCGCCTGCAACTGCGCGAAGATGGTCTCGGCACTGTCGTGGCGCACCGCTTGCGCGGTGACACGGTCGAACAGGCGGCCGTCGCGGGCGAACAGCAGCTTGAGATGATCATTGAGTTCGGTCATGGTGCCGACCGTGGAGCGCGACGAACGCACCGGGTTGGTCTGGTCGATCGCGATCGCTGGCGGCACCCCCTCGACCCGGTCCACCGCGGGCTTGTCCATGCGGTCGAGGAACTGGCGCGCATAGGCGGAAAAGGTCTCCACGTAGCGCCGCTGGCCTTCGGCGTACAGGGTGTCGAACACCAGGCTGGACTTGCCCGACCCGCTGGGTCCGGTCACCACCGTCAGTTCACCGATGCGGATGTCCAGGTCGAGGTTCTTCAGGTTGTGCTGGCGCGCGCCGCGGATGCGGATGGAACCCTGGGACATGGTAGAGGGGGTGCTGGCTGCGGTGGGGCAAACATTCTAGGAGCCGGCAAGCGCGACGGCAGCCGGGCGGGCGAGCCCATCCTGCCATCGCCGATAATGCCGGTCGCCGAGTTCGTCGAGCGCTTCTCCCCTGGGGCACGCGCGGCGCCGTCGGCGCGGGTCCCGACGCGACGGGCGAACGCCGCAACCCCATGCGGGGCATGCGCTTCGCGTGCCGATCGATCGTCCGCCAGAACCATTGCCACCGCCGATGAGCCGCACCACGACCTCCCCGTTCGACATCAAGAGCGCGACCATCCAGGGTCTGTCCCTGGTGTTGCGTTCGGCCAGACTGGGCGTGATCGAAGCCGACCTGGCCGCCCGGGTCGCCAGTGCCGGTGATCTGTTCACCAACATGCCGGTGCTGATCAACGTGTCGGCGCTCACCGCCGACGGCACCGCGAGCGAACTGGAACTGACGCGCCTGATCAACCTGTTGCGTCGCCACACCATGCGGGCGGTCGGGATCGTTGGCGCAAACGGACTGCTGCTCAAGCAGGCACAGGCACTGGGTTTGACGGAAGAGGAAGAAATCCAGCCCAGGGCGCGGCGCAGGGAGCCCGAGCCCGCGACCGCTCCAGTGCCCGAGCACGTGGCCGCTGCGGCCGTTGATGGCAGCGCGGCCGCAGCAGCACCGCCGCCGCGGCCGGTCGAAAGCAGCGGCACGGCCGATCTGTTCGGCGATGGGTCGACGGGCAGCGCCGGCGCGCCCCCGGCCAGCAGGACAGCCATGACCGTCCCAGCCGCCAGCGCCGCTGATGCCAACCCGACCGGCGCCGCATCCGCCCTGGCACGGGTGTCGGCACCCACCCGCGTGGTGGACCGGCCGGTGCGATCCGGGCAACGGATCTATGCCCGCGGCGGGGACCTGGTGGTCCTCGGGCTGGTCAGCCATGGCGCCGAGGTGATCGCGGACGGCAACATCCACGTCTACGGACCGCTGCGCGGACGGGCGATCGCCGGCGCCAGCGGCGATGCGCAGGCGCGCATCTTCGCGGCGGCGATGGAGCCCGAACTGGTCGCCATCGCCGGCACCTACCGCACCACCGACAAGCCGCTGGGCAAGGACGTGCTCGGCAAACCGGCCCAGGTCCGGCTGCGTGACGACAAGCTGCTGGTGGATCCGCTGGGCAACTGAACGACGTGACTGCAACCCCATCGGGCCTGCCCTTGCCACGCACGGCGGCCGGCCCTTTTCCCCCAATCGATAGGAACTGACAGATGACGAAGATCGTGGTGGTGACCTCCGGCAAAGGCGGCGTCGGCAAGACGACGACCAGTGCCAGCTTTGCCTCCGGCCTGGCGATGCGCGGGCACAAGACCGCGGTGATCGATTTCGACGTCGGCCTGCGCAACCTGGACCTGATCATGGGCGTCGAGCGCCGGGTCGTATACGACCTGATCAACGTGATCCAGCAGGAGGCCAAGCTGACACAGGCGCTGATCCGCGACAAGCAACTGGAGAACCTGTACATCCTGGCCGCGTCCCAGACGCGCGACAAGGAAGCGCTGACGCAGGAAGGCGTGCAACGGGTGCTGGACGAACTCAAGGGCATGGAGTTCGAGTTCATCGTCTGCGACTCGCCCGCGGGCATCGAAACCGGCGCCCTGCTCGCCATGCACTACGCCGACGAGGCGATCGTCGTCACCAACCCGGAAGTCTCGTCGGTGCGCGACTCCGACCGCATCCTGGGCATGCTCAGCAGCAAGACGCAGCGCGCGATCGAAGGCAAGGAACCGGTCCGGGAGCACCTGCTGATCACCCGCTACAACCCGAACCGGGTCGAGGGCGGGCAGATGCTGTCGCTGGAAGACATCCACGAGATCCTGCGCACCCCGTTGATCGGAGTGATTCCCGAGTCCGAAGCCGTGCTGGAAGCGTCCAACCAGGGCATCGCCGCGATCCGGATCAAGGGCGCCGACGTGAGCGAAGCCTACAACGACATGGTCGGCCGGTTCCTCGGCGAGACGGTTCCGATGCGTTTCACCGCGGCGCCGAAGAAGGGCTTCTTCAAGCGCATCTTCGGCGGCGGCCAATGATTCGGGGAAACGGGAGCTGATCCATGGACCTGATGCGCTTTTTCAAGAGCAAGCCCAAGTCGTCGACGGTGGCCAAGGAGCGGCTGCAACTCATCCTCGCGCACGAGCGGATCGGGCGTGCACCGGACGGCAGCAAGATGCCGGACTTCCTGCCGCAACTGCAGAAGGATCTGATCGCGGTGCTGTCGCGCTACGTCAAGATCCGTGACGACGACGTGAAGATCAACATCGACCGGCAGGAAGACCTCGATCTGCTGGAAGTGAAGATCGAGATCAACCGCTGAGGCGGCGACGCGGCCGCGTCAACCCGCATCGGGCGCGACCGGGCTGGAGTCCCCGTCCAGACAGGTGCGCAGCATCGGCAACGCGTCCAGGCCCCAGAAGAGCACGCCGTCCACCCGCATCGACGGAACGTCGAAAACACCCGCGGCCGAGGCGGCTTCGGCATGGGCGCGCAAGCAGCGCTCGACCTCCTCGCTGGCAGGATCACGGCGCGGTGCGAGCAGCCGCGCCAACTCCTGCCACCGATCCGGATCGACGGCATCCCCACCTCCTTGCCAGACGTGACGAAAGATCGTCTCGGTGACGTAGCGGTTCGGCAGACCCTCCTCGTCGGCGCAGGCAAGCGCCAGACGAAGCAGGTCGCGCGAATCGAACGGATGCCCCTTCGGCCACTGCAGGTCGACCTCCTGCGCGCGCGCCAGCCAGGACACGTGCCGGCGCAGCCAGTCTTGGCGCGGACCCGCCTGCATCGGCACCGGCTGCCCCTGGGATTCGATCAAGGCGGCCGACACCACCGGGCGGTAGCGCACGCGGTAACTGTGGCCGATCAGGGCCAGCGGCAGGCGCTCGAACGCCAGCCAGGCGTAGGGCGAGGCGAAGTCCAGGTAGAAGTCGATCTCATGCATGGCTTGTCACTGACTATGCCACCGCGCCGAGGCTCGACGTCGACTGCGCCTGGCCCCTGGATAGCGGCATCCGTGGGACGGCACGTGGGCTCACACCGCTGCGTCCTGGCTCGACACCACATCGGCAACCGGTGCGCCGGTGATCCGCTCCAGATCGGCCGGCGCCAGACGGAACACCGCATGGGGATGCCCGGCCGCCGCCCAGATGACGCTGAAGCGAAACAGCGCACGATCGATCAGCGTCACGCAGGGCTGGCTGTGGGCGATCGGGGCGACGCCACCGATCGAGAAACCGGTGCGCGACTTGACGAACTCGGCGTCCGCGCGGCCCAGCCCACCCGCCTGCGGGCAGACCAGGGCCGCGACACGGCGCTCGTCCACCCGCCGGTCGCCGGAGGCGATCACCAGCACGACCGCGTCGTCGCTGTTGCGTCGGAAGATGATGCTCTTGGCAATCTGCCCGAGTTCCACACCCAGTGCGTCCGCCGCCTGCTGGGCCGTCCGCGCGGCGATCTCGAGCATCACCGGGCCGTGCGGATGGTCGAGGGCTTGCAACCGTGTGGCGACGCGCCGCACGGGTTCAGGCATCGATTCGGGATCGCTGGTGCGCATGGAGAGAGGTATTCGAGGTGGTGGTCAAGGAAGCGACCCGACGGCGGCCGGATCTGCGCGGCGACGGCTCCGGCAGGAAATCGGAATCTGACCCCTATTTGTCACGGCTCCCGCTTGCTGAGCAGGGCCCGCGCGACGCGCGAGCCGGACTTGCGTTGCAGGAACTCGTTGATGAAGCTGCCGGCGTCGATCAGCTTGTCGAGGTCGATGCCGGTCTCGATACCCATGCCGTGCAGCATGTAGACCACGTCTTCGGTCGCCACGTTGCCGGTGGCGCCCTTGGCGTATGGACACCCGCCCAGGCCGGAGACGGAGGCATCGAACTGCCACACGCCCTGCTGCAGGAACACCAGCGTGTTGGCCAGCGCCTGGCCGTAGGTGTCGTGGAAATGTCCGGAGACATCGTCGATGTCATAGTGCCGCAGGGTGGCCTCCAGCGCACGCAACGCCTTGAGCGGGGTCCCGGTACCGATGGTGTCGGCGACGCCCACGTGCTGGACACCGATCCCGCGCATCAGCCCGGCCAGCATGCCCACGCGCTCGGGCGCGATCTCACCCTCGTACGGGCAGCCCAGCGCGCAGGACAGGGCGCCGCGCACGAAGATGCCCTTGGCGCGCGCCGCCTCCACCACCGGCCGGAAGCGTTCCATGCTCTCGGCGATCGAGCAATTGATGTTGCGCTGGCTGAACGCTTCACTGGCAGCGCCGAACACCACGATCTCGTCCGGCCAGTGCGCCCGCTCCAGCGCGAGCGCCGACTCGAGCCCCTTGACGTTGGGCGTGAGCACGGAATAGCGCACGCCCGGCCGACGCGTGATGCCGGCCATCACCTGCGCGTTGTCGCCCATCTGCGGCACCCACTTCGGACTCACGTAGCTGGTGACCTCGATTTCCTTCAGGCCGGCGTCCTGCAGGCGGTGCACCAGCCCGATCTTGATTTCGGCCGGCACCGTCTGCTTTTCATTCTGCAGTCCGTCGCGCGGGGCGACGTCGACCAACTTGACCCTGTTTGGCAATGACATGCTGTGTGTCCTCAAAAAATCCCGATTCCCCTGTGGATGCACGCTTCAATAGCCACGCCGGAGATCGACCATACCCGCAATGCTCTCGCCGCGCTCGAGCGCACCGATCTTGCCCGCGATCTGCGCCATGCTTTCCTCCACCAGGGTGCGCGCCGAGATGTGTGGCGTGACCCGGATCTTCGGATGGCGCCAGAACGGATGCGCCGGCGGCAGCGGCTCGACGCGAAACACATCCAGCGTCGCGCCCGCCAGGTGGCCGCTGTCGAGCGCGGCCAGCAAGCCGTCCTCATCGACCAGAGCGCCGCGGGCGACGTTGACGAGATGCGCTCCGCGCGGCAGCAACTCCAGTTGCGCCCGGCCGAGAAGGCCGTCGGTATCGGGGGTCAGCGGCAACAGGCACACCAGCACCTGGCTGGCCGCGAGGAAGGCCGGCAACTGCCCGGCGCCGCAATAGCCGCGCACCCCCTCGACAGCGCGTTCGCTCCGGCTCCAGCCCAGCACCGGGTAATCGAACTGACGCAACGCCTGCGCCACGCGCCGGCCCAGCACGCCCATGCCCAGCACGCCCACCGTCATTTGCGCGCGCAGGCGCGGGTCGCGGCGCACCCACTGGCCGCGTGCGGCCTGTTGCGCATACGCTTCGACCTCCCGGAAATGGCCGATCACGGCGTGGCAGACGTACTCGGCCATCTGCACCCCCATGCCGGCGTCATCGAGACGGATCACCGGCAGCCCCGGGGGCAGCCGCAACCGCAGCAACGGATCGACACCGGCACCCACGTTGAACAGCGCCTTGAGGCGCGTCTGCTGATCCAGGAACGCCTGGGGCGGCGCCCACGCAACGCCGTAGTCGGCCGGCTCGGCCCCGTCGACCCAGGCCTCGACATGCGCCGCCGGCAGGTGGCGACGCAGCGCGTCGAGCCACGGCTGTGGATCGCTGAACGGATCGCAGAAGCTGACCCGCAAGGTCACTGGAACACCTCCGCCTCAAGGCTGCGGTGCGAGCGCCTTGGGAACGGCCCGGCGGCGCAAGATCGGAACACCTGCGCCTGACGGCTGCGGTGCGAGCGCCTTGGGAACGGCCCGGCGGCGCAAGATCGGAACACCTGCGCCTGACGGCTGCGGTGCGAGCGCCTTGGGAACGGCCCGGCGGCGCTCATGACGCCATCTTCAACAGCTCGTCGCCCTCTGCAACCTGGTCGCCGGGTGCGAACAGGAGTTCGGCCACGGTACCGTTTGCGGGCGCCACGATGCTGTGCTCCATCTTCATCGCTTCGAGCACCGCCAGTTGCTGACCCTTGCGGACCTTGTCGCCCGCTTTGACGGCAAACGACAGCAGCTTGCCGGGCATCGGCGCAGTCAAGCGGCCTTCCTCGGCCTGATGGTGACTCGCGTGATCGAGCAGGTCGATCGCGACGATGCGGGTGGCACCATGGCCGGCGAACACGTGCACCTGATCGGCCATGCGGTAAACCTGCACGTCGTGGCGCTGCCCGCCGAACTGCACGTCCAGGCCCGACGCAGCGGCGTGGAATGCGAACGCGCCCTGCACCTCACCCACTTCCAGTTGCAGACCACCGTCATGCAGGTAGCGCAACTGCGCCTGCACCGATTCGCGATTGAACTCGAACGCAAAGCGGCGCAACGAGGTTCCGAACGCACGCCAGCCGTCGGCGCGGCTGAACGGATCGGCTCCGGCGAGGGAGCGCTCGTGCAGCAGCGTGTCGGCGATGGAGGCCGCGACGGCGAACGCCACGCCCACCGGCTCCTGCCCGAACAGGGCCGGGCGCTCGCGCTCGATGAGCGCGGTGTCCAGATTGGCGCCGGCAAATGAAGCACTGCGCACCGCGTAGCGCAGGAACTGCACGTTGGTGTTGAGGCCGACGATCTGCGTCTGCGCCAGCGCCGCATCGAGCCGCGCCAGCGCCTGGGCCCGGTCGCGGCCGCACACGATCAGCTTGGCGATCATGGAATCGTAGAACGGCGAGATCGCATCGCCTTCGCGCACGCCGTCGTCGAAGCGGACGCCCTGCTCGAGCGGCGCGCGCATGAAACTCGTGGCGGCGGGCTTGCGGTAGATCTGCAGCCTGCCGGTGGCCGGCAGGAACTGCTTGTCCGGGTTCTCCGCACAGATGCGCGCCTCGATCGCGTGGCCATTGATCTGCAACTGCTCCTGCGTCAGCGGCAGCGGCTCGCCGCTGGCCACGCGCAACTGCCATTCGACCAGGTCCTGCCCGGTGATGGCCTCGGTGACCGGGTGCTCCACCTGCAGCCGGGTGTTCATCTCCATGAAGTAGAACGGCATGCTGCCGTCGGGTCGCTGCTCGACGATGAACTCGACCGTGCCGGCGCCGACATAGCCTACCGCGCGCGCCGCCGCCACCGCGGCCGCTCCCATCGCGCCACGCATGGCCTCGGTCATGCCGGGCGCCGGTGCTTCCTCGAGCACCTTCTGGTGTCGCCGCTGGACCGAACAATCGCGCTCGAACAGGTGCACGACGTTGCCGTGGCTGTCGCCGAACACCTGGATCTCGATGTGGCGCGGCCGTTGCACGTATTTCTCGATCAGCACGGCGTCGTCGCCGAAGCTGCTGGCCGCCTCGCGCTTGCAGGAGGCCAGCGCCGCGTCGAACTCCTCGGCCTGCTTGACGATGCGCATGCCCTTGCCGCCGCCGCCCGCGCTGGCCTTGATCAGCACCGGATAGCCGATGCGGTCGGCCTGGCTGCGCAACAGGTGCGGGTCCTGCGCGCGCGCGTGGTAGCCCGGCACCAGCGGCACGCCGGCGGCCTCCATCAGCTGCTTGGACTCAGCCTTCAGGCCCATCGCCTTGATCGCCGACGGTGGCGGCCCGATGAACACCAGGCCGGCATGGGCACAGGCCTGCGCGAAGGCTTCGTTCTCGCTGAGGAACCCGTAACCCGGATGCACCGCCTGCGCGCCGGTGGCTCTGGCCGCATCCAGGATGGCCTGCCAGCGCAGGTAGCTCTCGCGCGCGGTATTGCCTCCGAGTGCAACCGCCTCGTCACAGGCCGCCACGTGCTTTGCCTGCGCATCTGCGTCGGAATACACGGCGACCGTGCGCACGCCCATGCGCCGCGCCGTCGCAGCGACTCGGCAGGCGATCTCGCCGCGGTTGGCAATCAGGATCTTGGTGAACATGGTGCTCCTCGCAACTGAAGGGGGCTTGAACGTGCGGTTCCGGCACGGGCTCGCTGCCGAAGGGGTGCATTGATCTGCAGTCGCATGCGATCGACTACATCCGGAACACACCGAAACGGGTGTCGGGAATCGGCGCGTTGCGCGTCGCGCTCAGGCCCAGCGCCAGCACGCGCCGGGTGTCCGCCGGGTCGATGACGCCGTCGTCCCACAGGCGCGCGGTGGCGTAATACGGATGCCCCTGGCGTTCGTACTGCTCGCGGATCGGCGCCTTGAAGGCGGCCTCTTCCTCCTGGCTCCAGCTGCCGCCCCCGGCTTCGACGCCGTCGCGCCGCACGGTCGCCAGCACGATGGCGGCCTGCTCGCCGCCCATGACCGAGATGCGCGCGTTCGGCCACATCCACAGGAAGCGCGGCGAGTACGCGCGGCCGCACATGCCGTAGTTGCCGGCACCGAAACTGCCGCCGACGATGATGGTGAACTTCGGCACCGCCGCGGTCGCCACCGCGGTGACCATCTTGGCGCCATTGCGGGCGATGCCTTCGTTCTCGTACTTGCGCCCGACCATGAAGCCGGTGATGTTCTGCAGGAACACCAGCGGCACCTTGCGCTGACAGCACAGTTCGATGAAGTGGGTGCCCTTGAGCGCCGATTCGCTGAACAGGATGCCATTGTTCGCGACGATCCCCACCGGCATGCCTTCGACCTGCGCGAAGCCACACACCAGCGTCGTGCCGTAGCGCGCCTTGAACTCGTCGAACTCGGAGCCGTCCACGATGCGCGCAATGATCTCGCGCACGTCGAAGGGCTTGCGCGTATCCACCGGGATCACGCCGTACAACTCCGCCGGATCGTAGCGCGGCGGCGAGGGGCTGGCGTTCATCGCCGCCTTCTGGCCATTGCGGTTGAGGTTGCGGATCGCGTTGCGTGCAAGCTGCAGCGCGTGCATGTCGTTCTCCGCCAGATGGTCGGCCACGCCCGAGAGCCGGGTGTGCACGTCGCCGCCGCC
>JBDHRZ010000043.1:0-12820 GCA_039807845.1 Rhodoferax sp. | reverse complement strand
CTTGAGGAAGTATTCATGGCCCTTGCCGCTCGAACCCAGCAGGTTGGAGCGCCAGACGCACATGTTGCGCGGCCAGTTGGCCGGGTGGTCCGGGTCGGTGCAGCTCATCTGCAGCGTGCCGTCGCGCAGCGCCTTCACCGCGTAGTCCTTCGGCTCCATGCCGGCAGCGGCTGCGTCGCGCACGACCTGCAGCGGGTTGGTCTGCAGTTGCGGTGCCGACGGCAGCCAGCCCATGCGCTCGGCGCGCACGTTGTAGTCGATCATGCTGCCGCCGTGGATCGCCTTGTCGGCCAGCGGCGAGATCACCTCGGCCATGGTGAGCTTCTCGTAGCGCCACTGGTCGGTGTGGGCGTAGAAGAAGCTGGTCGAGTTCTGCTGGCGCGGGGGGCGGATCCAGTCCAGCGCGAACGCCAGTGCGGTCCAGCCGGTCTGCGGGCGCAGCTTTTCCTGGCCGACGTAGTGCGCCCAGCCGCCGCCGCTTTGTCCGATGCAGCCGCACATCATCAGCATGTTGATGATGCCGCGGTAGTTCATGTCGCAGTGGTACCAGTGGTTCATGGCCGCGCCGATGATGACCATCGACTTGCCATGCGTCTTGTCGGCGTTTTCCGCGAACTGGCGTGCCACCGTGATCAACTGCCTGCGTGGCGTGCCGGTGATCTTCTCCTGCCACGCGGGGGTGTAGGGCGTGTCGTCGTCGAAGTCCCTTGCCGCGAGTTCGCCGGGCAGGCCGCGCGCCACGCCATAGTTGGCCACCTGCAGGTCGAACACCGTGGCCACCAGTACCTCGCGCGCGTCGCCTTCCTTGCCCAGCGCGATGCGCTGCACCGGCACCGTGCGCACCAGCACGTCGCTCGCGGCGGCACCGTTGGTGTTGGGCGTGAAGCTCGGCGTTGCGATGCCGCCGAAATAGGGGAAGCCGACCTTGGCCGTTTCCACCGCGCCGCTCGTGTCCTCGAGCAGCGAGAGCTTGAGCCGGACCTCGTGCCCGTGGCGTGCCTCCTTCGCTTCGAGGTTCCACTGCCCTTCGTCGGCGCGGCCGTCGGGGCCCCAGCGGAACCCGATGGCGCCGGTGGGCAGCACGACCTTGCCGTTCTGGTCGAAGGCGACGGTCTTCCATTCGGGGTTGTTCGCCTGGCCGAGCTTGCCGTTGAAGTCCGACGCGCGCAGGTAGCGCCCGGGCACCGTCACCTTCTGCCCGTCGGGCAGGGTGCGCTCCTCGAGCAGCACCAGCATCGGCATGTCGGTGTAGCGGCGCACGTAGTCGTCGAAATACGCGCTGCGCTGGCCGCTGTCGGGGAAGTAGAACTCCTTCAGGATCACGTGGCCCATCGCCATCGCGACCGCGGCGTCCGTGCCCTGTTTGGGATGCAGCCAGATGTCGGAGAGCTTGGCGACCTCGGAGTAGTCGGGCGTCACCGCCACCGTCTTGGCGCCCTTGTAGCGCACCTCGGTGAAGAAGTGCGCGTCGGGTGTGCGCGTCTGCGGCACGTTCGAACCCCAGGCGATGATGTAGGTGGAGTTGTACCAGTCGGCCGATTCCGGCACGTCGGTCTGCTCGCCCCAGACCTGCGGGCTGCTCGGAGGCAGGTCGCAGTACCAGTCGTAGAAGCTCAGGCAGACGCCGCCGATCAGGCTCAGGTAGCGGCTCCCGGCCGCGTAGCTGACCATCGACATGGCCGGGATCGGCGAGAAGCCGACGATGCGATCCGGCCCGTGCTTCTTGATCGTGTAGACGTTCGCCGCGGCGATCAATTCGTTCACTTCGTCCCAGCTCGATCGCACCATGCCACCCAGGCCACGCACGCTCTGGTAGTCGCGCCGCTTGCCATCGTTTTCCACGATCGAGGCCCAGGCCTGCACCGGCTCCATGGTCGAGCGAGCGGCGCGCCAGCTCTTGAGCAGGCGGCCGCGCACCATCGGGTACTTGACGCGGTTGGCGCTGTACAGGTACCAGCTGTAGCTGGCCCCGCGGGCGCAGCCGCGCGGCTCGTGGTTGGGCATGTCCCAGCGCGTGCGCGGGTAGTCGGTCTGCTGGGTTTCCCAGGTCACGATGCCGCCCTTGACGTAGATCTTCCAGGAGCACGATCCGGTGCAGTTCACGCCGTGCGTCGAGCGCACGATCTTGTCGTGCGCCCAGCGGTTGCGATAGGCGTCCTCCCAGGTCCGGTCCTCGCCGGTGGTGACGCCATGGTCGCCGGAAAAGCTCTCGCGTGGCAGCGAGAAGTAGTTGAGTCGGTCGAGGAAGTGGCTCATCAATGGCTCCTTGGGATTCGTTGGCCGGTGCGCTGGCGTGCGGGATGTCGTGCGGATTCTGGCAGGGTCTGTGTCACGGGTTCTTGATGTAGGCGTCCTTGCGCAGATAGAACCACCAGTTGAGCACCAGGCACAACGCGTAGAACACGGCGAAGCCGTACATCGCCGCCTGCGGCGTGCCGGCCTTGATCTGGTTGCCGATCACGATCGGGGCGACGAACGCGCCGTAGGCCGCGACGGCCGAGGTCCAGCCCAGCACCGGGCCGGCCTGGCCGGGGCCGTAGATCACGCCGATGGTGCGGAAGGTGGAGCCGTTGCCGATGCCGCTGGCGCAGAACAGTATCATGAACAGTCCCAGGAAAGTGGGGAAGTATTGCTCGGGCGTGGCCGACTGGTAGGCCTGCATCATGACCCAGCCCACGGCCGCCGCGGCCACCACCATCACCGCCGAGATGATTTGGGTGACGATCGAGCCGCCCCACTTGTCGGAGATCCAGCCGCCGATCGGTCGCACGGCCGCGCCGATGAATGGGCCCATCCAGGCGTAGGTCAGCACCGGCGGCGCGTTCGGGTTGGTCAGCGTGTGCTGCAGCACGCCATTCGCATCGGGCACGTGGCTGATGCCGAAGATCACCTTCATGGACAGCGGCAGCGCCATCGAGAAGCCGATGAACGAACCGAAGGTGACGATGTACAGCGCCGTCAGCGACCAGGTGTGCCTGTTGCGGAAGATCGCGAACTGGGCAGTGATCGCTTCCTTCATCGGTCCGAACGAGGCCACCCGCATGATCGTCAGCGCAGCGACGATGTCCAGCGGGATCGCGACCCACATGTTGATCACGCCCAGCCCGGTCGGCGCCGGCAGGTACAGGTACAGGCCGAGCAGCGACGGGATGAAGGCCAGCGTGTACAGCCAGGTGATCTTCAGGAACGAGACGATCGGGTGATCGGCGAAGGGCGAGACCGTCTTGAGGTTGTTCATGCCGAACCAGCACAACACGCCCAGCGGGATCAGCGACAGCAGCCAGGCGAAGCCGCCGTTCTGGATCCAGATCTGCGTGCCGGCCGGGATCTTGCCGAAGATCCAGCCGCTGCTCTTTTGCAGTGTCATCGGGTCGCCGCTGAGCGCGCCCAGCAGCGGGAACGACATCACCAGCGGAATCACGATCTGCATCGTGGTGACGCCGAAATTGCCCAGCCCGGCGTTGAGCCCGAGCGCGGTTCCGCTCATGCGCTTGGGAAAGAAGGTGCTGATGTTGGACATCGAACTGGCGAAGTTGCCGCCGCCGACGCCGCACCACAGCGCCATCAACTGGAACGACCACAGCGGCCACTCGGGGTGCTGCAGCACGATGCCGGTGCCGATCGCCGGCGCCAGCAGCATCGAGGTGGTCAGGAAGATGGTGTTGCGCCCGCCCGCCAGGCGGATGAAGAACGAGGACGGGATGCGCATCGTCGCGCCGGCGATGCCGGCGATGGCGGTGAGCGTGAACAGCTCGGCCTGGGTGAACGGAAAGCCCAGGTTGAGCATCTGCACCGTGATGATGCCCCACATGCCCCAGACCGCGAAGCCGCACAGCAGCGCGGGGATCGAGATCCACAGGTTGCGGTAGGCGACCTTCTTGCCGGTGCTCTCCCAGAACGCCTCGTCCTCCGGGCGCCAGTCGGTGATGTTGGCCCCGCCATGCGTGGCGGGTGACGCTGCCGTGGTGTTGCCAGCGGTGTTCATGGTGCTTCCTTGTGTTTGTCAGCTGTGCTGCAGCAGTTCGTGCGCGTGCCGGCCCATCAGTTCGGTGCGGCGCACCTCGGTCCAGTACATCCAGATCAGCGATACCCAGACCACGCCGTACATCAGCATGAAGGCGCTCGAACGGATGCCGGTGATGTCCATCAAGGCACCGAACAGGATCGGCAGCACGAAGCCGCCCAGGCCGCCGGCCAGGCCGACGATGCCGCTGACCGCGCCGATGTTCGCGGGGTATTCGTCGCTGAGGTACTTGAAGACGCTCGCCTTGCCGAACGCCCAGGAGATACCCAGCACGAACATGAGCAGGGTGAAGCCATAGACGTTCAGGCCGATGTGGAACGTGGTCGGGCCGTTCACCGTCATCACCGTGAAGTCGGTCTGCGGGTACGACAGCAGGAACAGGCAGATCCAGCTCACCCACATCACCCACCAGGTCACCGAGTGCGCGCCGTACTTGTCCGACAGCCAGCCGCCGATCGCGCGCAGCACGCCGCCGGGCAGCGAGAAGCAGGCCGCGAGCAGCGCCGCGGCGCGGATGTCCAGCCCGTACTCGCCGACGTAGTACTGCACCATCCACAGGCTGAGCGCGACGTAGCCGCCGAACACGATGCTGTAGTACTGGCAGTACTTGAGCACCCGCGGATCCTTGAGCAGCGCGAGTTGGTCGCGAAAGCGGGTGTTGGCCGGCACCAGGTGCGCCGGGTCGCTGTAGCTGAAGAACCAGAACAGCAGCAGCGCGCCGAGCATGATCGCCGCGTAGACCTGCGGCACCATGGTCCAGCCGAAGGCCACGACCAGAGCCGGGGCAATGAACTTGTTGACCGCGGCGCCGGAATTGCCCGCGCCGTAGATGCCCATGGCAAAGCCCTGTTGCTCTTTCGGGTACCAGCGTGCGACGTACGGGGTGCCGACGGAGAACGAGCCGCCGGCCAGGCCGACGAACAGGCCGATGACCAGGAAGTGCCAGAACGCTGTCGCGTAGGCCATCAGCCAGATCGCCGGTACCGTGAGCGCCATCAGGATCGTCATCACGATGCGTCCACCGTAGCGGTCGGTCCAGATGCCCAGCGGCACCCGGATCAGCGATCCGGTGAGCACCGGCATCGCGGTGAGCAGGCCGAATTCGGTGGCGTTGAGGTTCAATGCCTTCTTCAGCGGGATGCCGATCACGCCAAACATCATCCACACCATGAAGCACACGGTGAAGGCCAGCGTGCTGACGATCAACACGGACAGGGCTTGTCCTTTACGGGTCATGCGGTTCCTCCAGTGGTCATGGCGCCACTGTAGAAGTTGCGCCGTCGCCGCGCCATCCTTCGGAAGGCGGGTGCAGCCACAGTCGGCGAACTAGCCGGATCGCTGCGGGAGTAGTTCGAAAGAACTACGTCAGCGGCAAGGTTCGCGTCCGTTGATGTGCGTCAAAGCAGGCCGCTTTCGGATGCCAGCACGGCTGCATGGACCCGTGTGCTCACGTCGAGCTTGCGCAGGATGTGCTGCACATGGATTTTTACCGTGGTCTCGGCGATCGACAGCTGGCGCGCGATCTCCTTGTTGCTGGCGCCGGCGGTGATGGCGCGCAGGATGTCGAGTTCGCGTGGCGTGAGCGTGGCCAGCGGTGAATCGGACCGCGCGTGCAGGGGCGTCTGCTGCACTCCGGCGGCGGCCGCGTTGCGGTAGGCCAGCACCAGCTTGCCGGTCATCTCCGGGGCAACTACGCTCTCACCGGCCATGGCACGGTAGATCGCCTGGGTCAGCGCTTCGCCTTCCATCGTCTTGAGCAGATAGCCGCAGGCGCCGTTGCGCAGCGCCGTGGCCAGGTCTTCGCTGTCCTCGCTCACGGTGAGCATCAGGATACGGGCCTGCGGCGCCGCCTCCTGCAGCGCGGGGATCGCGTCCACGCCGTTTACGCCGCCCAGGTGGTTGTCCAGCAGGATCAGGTCGGGCTGCAATTCCTGTGCCCTGCGCTGTGCGGTGCCGGCATCGGCCGCATCGCCGATCACCGTGAGCGCCGGGTCGCGGCCCAGCAGCGCCGTCAGGCCGCGGCGAAACAGCGTATGGTCATCGACCACCAGGATGCGGATGGGTGCGGAGGACGGCATGTCGATCCAGGATGGCAGTCAGCGCCTACGAGGACAGGAACGGGGGCGCGGGTCACGCCTGCGCAAGCGTGGAGCCTGCGTGCGCATCGTTCGGGCGAGCGCCGGCCTGGTTCGGACCAGGTTGTGGTGCCATTGGCGCAAGGGTAAGGATCACCGAACTGCCGCGCCCTGGCGTGCTCAGCACCTCCAGTTGCGCACCGATGCGCTCGGCACGCTCGCGCATGATGCGCAACCCGACATGGGTCTCGTCGTGGCTGCCCGCGTGCTGCGCATCGAAGCCGCGGCCGTTGTCGCGGATCTCGAAGCGCCAGTGGGGCTGCTGCTGCACGTCGAGCCAGACCTGGGTCGCGTCGGCGTGCTTGCGGATGTTCGACAAGGCCTCCTGCACGATGTGCAGCACCTGCACCTGCCGGTCGGGCGCCAGCGGCAGGCCGTGCCCTTCGACCCGCAACGTCGTGGATACGGTGCTCTGCAACTCGAACTTGCGCAGCGTGGTCTGCAGCGCCGGCTCGATGTCCTCGCTCGCGGTACGGGTGCGGAAATGCACCAGCAGTTCACGCACGTCGGCATAGCTCTCGCGCACTCCGGCGTCGATCTCCTGCAGCACCGCCTGCACCTGGAGCGGGTCGCCCTGCCCGAGCGCGTCGTGCATCAGCTGCACCTGGATTTTCAGGAACGCCAGCGACTGCGCGATCGAGTCGTGCAATTCACGCGCGATGAATCCGCGCTCGTGCGCCACGGCCGACTCGCGTTCGAGCGCCTGCAGGCGCACGTTCTCCATCGCTGCGGCCAGGTGGGCGGTGAGCGCCTCCAGCAGCGAGCGGTCCGAGGCCGAGATGGTGTGCTGCGCATGGAAGAACAGCGCCACTTCGCCCATCAGGCTGTCGTGCAGGTGGATCGGGATCGATGCCACGGTCTGGAAGCCGGCGCGCCGGCAGTGCAGCGCGTCCGGGGAGTCGCTGCTGCGGATCGGAACCACGCGCAGCCCGCTGGGGGCTTCGGCCGCGCCGCAATGGCACTGGCCCGCATGCAGGCACTGCTCTGCAAGCACCATCTCGCCCGGCAGCCCTTCCGACGCCAGCATCAGGAAGCGGGTATTGGCCTGGTCCGACCAGCGCAGCGCGATCGCGTCGGCGCGGGCGATCCGGCGTAGCCGCTGCACGAAGCCCTGGGCGAGTTCCGGCAGGCTCGCCGCCTTCGCGACCAGGCTGGTCACGCTGTACAAGGCTTCCAGGCGTTCGCGCTTTTCCTCCAGTTCGGCCGTCTTCTCGGCCACGCGCGCCTCCAGCGTCTGGTACATCAGTTGCACATGCGCCGCCATGCCGTTGAAGCCGTCGGACAGAGTGCCGAACTCGTCGCTGCTGTGGCGGCGCACGCGGGCAGAGAAGTCGCCCCCCTGGATGCGGCCGATCGCCTGCTCGAGCTGCCCCAACGGTTCGAGCACGAACAGGTAGCCGGTGACCACCAGCGCGATCGTTCCGGCCAGCGCCAGCGCCATGGTGAACACCTGCGCCAGGTGCAGCAACGCGGTCCAGCGCGCCATGTGGGCTTCCATGCTGCGTACCCAGCGGTCGATGTCGGCCACGAAGCGGGTCGTGTCCTCCAGCAGGGCCGGCGTGCCGGCGCCGTTGCCGTGTTGCTCGATCCAGCGCGCACGGTAGGCTTGCCAATCCCGTTGCACCGCCGCGAAGCGCGCCAGCACCGTGTCGTCCCACGGCACGAACATGGGTCGCTCCGGATCGCCGACGCGCAAGGCCTCCAGAGCGCGGGTGAATTCTGTCGCTTGCTGCTGCAGTTGCTGCGGTCGGTCGATGCTGATCGACAGCGACATGCGGTAGGTCTGCATGCGCATGCGCCCACCTTCGTTGATTGCCGCGGCGCCGCCTTCGAGCTGCCAGGACACCCACAGGGTGACGCCGATGGCCAGCATCGTCAGCACCAGGAACGGTGCGGCGATGAGCGCCAGCTTGGCGCCCAGGTTCCATTGCCGCCGTGCCGCCATCGTGTGCAGTGCGCGCGTGCGAGGGGTGCAGCGTCAACCCATGCGTTCGAAGATGGCAGCGATTCCCTGGCCGCCGCCGATGCACATCGTCACCAGCGCATGACGGCCCTGGATGCGCTGCAGTTCGTACAAGGCCTTGACCGTGATCACCGCACCGGTGGCGCCGATCGGATGCCCGAGGGAGATGCCCGAGCCGTTCGGATTCACCTTGGCCGGGTCCAGGCCGAGTTCACGCGTGACCGCGCAGGCCTGCGCCGCAAAGGCTTCGTTGGCCTCGACGACGTCCAGATCCTGCACCCTCAGGCCGGCCTTCTCCAGTACCTTGCGCGTTGCCGGCACCGGCCCGATACCCATGATCTTCGGATCCACCCCGGCGTGCGCGTAGGCCACCAGGCGCGCCATCGGCGTGAGGCCGCGCTGCTCGGCCAACCGGCGTTCCATCAGCACCACGGCGGCGGCGGCGTCGTTGATGCCCGATGCATTGCCGGCGGTGACGGTGCCATTTTCCTTCAGGAACACCGGCTTGAGCTTGGCCATGTCGGCGATCGAGCAGTCGGTCCGGAAATGCTCGTCGGTCTCGAAGCGGACGTCGCCCTTGCGCGTCTTCTGCACGATCGGCAGGATCTGCTCCTTGAACCGGCCCTCCAGGGTCGCGCGCTGCGCACGGTTGTGGCTCTCCACCGCCAACGCGTCCTGGTCCTCGCGGCTGATGCGCATGCTGGCGGCGATGTTCTCCGCCGTCACGCCCATGTGGATGTTCTCGAACGGGTCGTGCAGCGCGCCGACCATCATGTCGACCAGCTTCGCATCGCCCATGCGCACGCCCCAGCGGCTGCTCAGGCTCGCGTACGGCGCGCGGCTCATGTTCTCGGCGCCGGCGCCGATCGCGATGTCGGCATCGCCCAGGATGATCGTCTGGGCCGCCGAGACGATCGCCTGCAGGCCGGAGCCGCACAGGCGGTTCACGTTGAAGGCCGGCGTGCCCTGGCCGCAGCCGCCGTCGAGCGCGGCAACGCGCGAGAGATACATGTCGCGCGGTTCGGTGTTCACGACGTGCCCGAACACCACGTGGCCGACCTCGTTGCCGTCGACCCGTGCCCGGGCGAGCGATTCGCGCACGACGCGCGCCCCGAGTTCGCAGGGGGGCAGGTCCTTGAGGCTGCCACCGAAGGTCCCGATGGCGGTACGCACCGCGCTGACTACGACGACTTCTCGATTCATGAGTGGTTCTCCTGAGGGGAAAGTGGAGGGGAACGCCAGCGGTGCTGCACCGGCGCATGGGGCGGATTGTCGCCAAATCGGCGCGAGGCGGCGGCCGTTCAGGCAAAAAACGGCGCTGTGCTGGCAAACGCCAATGGCGTTCCCGTAAACGGGTGTTCGAAGCCGATCCGGGTCGCGTGCAGCATCAGGCGGCCGGCCGGCGCTGGCGATCCAGGCGTGGCGTACAGACTGTCGCCGACGATCGGATGCCCGATGGCCAGCAGATGGATGCGCAACTGGTGCGAGCGCCCGCTCACCGGTTCGAGTTCCAGCCGGGTGCAGCCGTCGTTTGTATGGGAGAGCACGCGCCAGCGCGTCAGGCTGGGCTTGCCGCCGGCCGCGCAGATGATGCGCCGCGGCCGGTTCGGCCAGTCGACCGCGATCGGCAGGTCGATCTCCTGCCAGCCGCCGTCGCGTGCCGGTGCGTGCCCGTGCACCAGCGCCTGGTAGCGCTTGTGGATGCGGCGCGCCGCGAACGCCAGACCCAGCGTCGCCTGGGCCTGCGCGCCACGCGCCATCAGCATCAATCCGGAGGTCGCCATGTCGAGCCGGTGCACCACCCGCGCGTCGGCGTACTGCGCCTGCACCCGCCCGCTCAGGCAGTCCTGCCGGTCGGGTCCGCGTCCGGGCACGCTGAGCAGCCCGGCCGGCTTCTCGAGCACCAGTACCCCGGCGTCGGCGTGCACGACACACGACATCGGCAAGCCATCGACGGGCATGTTTCCAGGTTCAATGAAGGCTGTCGCCGTGGACCAGACGTTGCACGATGTCGCACAGTTCCTCGACATCGTTGGGTTTGTGGATCAGCGCCCCGGCGCCATGGGCCAACGCCTGCTGCTCGATCTCGGGCGTGACGTAGCCCGAGGCCAGCGCCACCGGCAGGTCGGGCCGCACTTCGCGCGCTTCGCGCAGCAGGTCGACGCCGCAGAAACCGGGCATGTTGTAGTCGGTCACCAGCAGGTCGAACTCATGCGCACGCTCGCGCAGGGTGACCGACGCCAGGTGCGGGTCGCTGAACGAGCTGACCCGAAAGCCCTTGCGCGTCAACACCCGCTCGACCAGGAATACCAGCGCCTCGTCGTCGTCCACGTACATCACGTGCTTGCCCTCACCCTGTGCCTCGCTGGCGAAGGAGAACTCGGTCTGCGTCGCGGCAGCCGGCGTCCTGGCGGGTGGGAAATACAGCGTGAAGACGCTGCCCTTGCCCGGCGTGCTCTGTACCCCGACCGAGCCCTGGTGCGTGCGCATGATGCCGTGCACCACGGCCAGGCCCAGTCCGGTGCCCTGTCCGACCGGCTTGGTGGTGAAGAACGGCTCGAAGATCCGCTCCATCGTCTCCGGGTCGATGCCGGTGCCGGTGTCGCGCACCGCGAGCGTCACGTAGTGTCCGCGCGCGGTGCCGCGGCGCTCCTTCTTGAGCGGTACCGAGTCGGTGCTGCCGAGCTTGACGCTGATGGTGCCGCGTTCGCCGCCGATCGCGTGCATGGCGTTGGTGCACAGGTTGAGCAGTGCCTGTTCGACCTGCGTGGCGTCGGCCATGACCGGGGGCACGTGTTCTTCGATGCGCACCACCAGGTCGACCGAGGGCGGCAGCGTCACCTTGAGCAGGCGCGTGGTTTCGTGCACCACTTCACCGAGGTGGATGGTGCTGCGGATCGTGGTCTCGTTGCGGCTGAAGGTCAGGATCTGGCGCACCAGGTTGCGCGCGCGGCGTCCCGCCTTTTCGATCTCCAGCAGGCTGGTCAGGGCGGGCGATGACTCGCCCGCGTCCTGCTTGGCCAGTTCGACGTTGCCGAGGATGGCGCTCAGGATGTTGTTGAAGTCGTGCGCGATGCCGCCGGCCATGGTACCGACGGCCTGCATCTTCTGGGATTCGCGCAACTGCGTCTCCAGCACGTTGCGCTGCGTCTCGATCTTCTTGCGCGCCGTCAGGTCGCGCGCGAACACGGTGATGATGTCGCCGTCGAGGCGGCGCTCGAACGACACGCTCACCTCGACTGCGAGCGGCTTGCCGCTGCTGGTGCGCCCTTCCATCTCGCCCAGTTGTGCGTGCGAGGACAACTGGTTGTAACTCAACGTCTGCACCGCATCGGGCAGGAATCGTTCGAGCGGGCTGCCCAGCGCCTGGTCCGGCGGGCACTGGAACAGGGCGGCGGCGGCCGGGTTGAAGATGGTGATGTTGCGGTTCGCGTCCACGCAGATGATCGCGTCGAGCGAGGAGTTGATGATGGCCGCCAGCCGGTTCTCGCTCAGGTGCAGTTCCTCGTTGCGTCGACGCAACTCGGCCGCGCTTTCCTGCAGGGCCCGGCGCTCGGCCAGCAACGGACCCTGGTCGATGATGGCGCAGATGAAGTGGGCCACTTCGCCGGGTGCGTTGTCGATGCGCGCCACGTGCAGGTCGCCGGTGAACGAGTCGCCCGAACCGGCGAGAAAGATCACCTCGGTGGTTTCGCTGGTGCCGGTTGCCTTGGCTGCGTCGAACGAATCGGCGATCCGGCGCGTGTTCGCCGGGCTCACCAGCGGCAGTAGAAACGTCAGCGGCGCGGCGTTTTCCTGCGGGCGAAACAGCTTGAGCGCCATCGCGTTGCTCTCGAGCACCTGACCGTGCTCGTCGACCACCATCAGCGCCAGCGGCACGCTGGAGAACAGGGTCAGGAAGCGCTCGGACGCCCCTTCGGCCTCGCGCTGGCTGAAACGCAACGCCTTGTTCTGGATCTCGAGTTCGGCCTGGTACCTGCGCAGATCCTCGATCATCTGCGGCAGTTCGTATGCCGGCCCGTCCGCGCGCCCGGGCGGTGCCTGCTCCTCCCGGTGCACCAGGGCCGAGATGTCACGCAGCAACTGCGCTTCCTGGGCGCTGCTGCCGTCCTCGAATGCCGCCTCGGACCGGGACGGCTCGTGCGCGCGCGCGGCTGGGCTGCCGTTGCCGTTCATGCTGCCGGGCTCCTGCCGCGATCGGTCATGTGCTGGCGCCGCGCTTGTGCCTGATGAGGCTACCGGTCCACTGGGGCTGCCCTGGGCGCAGCGCCGGTTGCCGGAAGGCGCGGTCTCGGGCGTTCACCGCTGGCTTACTGCTTCTTGGCTTTTCCGCGCGGCAGCACCACGGTCGTGATGGTGCTGCGCACCGTCTCGGTCGATACCGGCTTGGGCGGGGACGTATCCTTCTTCGGCTTCTTTGCTTCCTTGTTGCTGCGCTGCTGGCCTTTGGGCATGTCGTTCTCCTGGGCTGGTCAAATCTGGGCGGGACGCCGTCGGGACGGCTGCAGGGATCCTCAGCGGCGCACGACGGCGTCGCCGGGATCGTAATCGGCCGCCTTGAGCGGACTCCTTGCGGTGATGTATGCGCGCAACACGTCGGCATCCATGTAACCGGTGTCGACGTATGTGCGGTGGTCGGTCAGCTTCGGGTAGCCGTCGCCGCCTTCCGCGCTGAACTTGTTGTTCACCATCCGGTAT
>JBDHRZ010000042.1:0-12999 GCA_039807845.1 Rhodoferax sp. | reverse complement strand
GGCGACGACGAGTTGTTCGCGCGAGCGCAACTCGTCTCCTGGTTCGACGGCAGCCACCTGGCGCGCCACGCGGCGCAGTGGGACGCGGCCAAGCTCAACTGGGTCAATGCGCACTACCTCAAGGCCATGGACGACGAAGCCCTGGCGCGGCTGGTGGCGGCGCAACTCGCGCGCCTGGGCGTGGCGCAGGTCGATGCGCGCCTGCCGGGCATCTGCGCGCTGTTCAAGGACCGCTGTGACACCACGGTGGCGCTGGCGCAGTGGGCCAGGGGTTTCTATGTCGCGGTGGACGCCGATCCGGCCGAACGCGCGCGCCACGTGACGGATGCGGTGCGCCCTGCGGTGGGGCAACTGGCGCAGGCGCTGCAGACCTGTGCCTGGGACAAGGCATCGATCGCGCTCGCCATCAAGCAGGTGCTGGCCGCCACCGGCGTCAAGATGCCGCAGTTGGCGATGGCCGCGCGGGTGTTGCTGCTCGGCACCAGCCAGACTCCTTCGCTCGACGCGGTGATCGCGTCGTTCGAGCGCGCGCGTGCCGTCGAACGCCTGCGCAAGGCCGGATTCGGGGCCGATTCGGGCTGATTTTTGTGGCTATAATGCGCCGCTTGGAAGTTGACGGCGCACCGCAAGTGCACCGCCTGTGCGGGGGTATAGCTCAGCTGGGAGAGCGCTTGCATGGCATGCAAGAGGTCAGCGGTTCGATCCCGCTTACCTCCACCACCGATTTCCGGTCGGGCTCTTCGCGGGGTCCACAGTGAGTGAACTTGTAATGGAGTTCCAAGGCTTCGACCCCATCGTCTAGAGGCCTAGGACACAACCCTTTCACGGTTGGTACCGGGGTTCGAATCCCCGTGGGGTCGCCAGGTTTGCCGCAAGGCACTCAAGGCACAAGCCATTGACGGGTCGGTTCGCGAGAACCGGCGGCTTGGCTCGCAAGAGCAATCGTCAGCTGCCAGGAGTGGTAGTTCAGTTGGTTAGAATACCGGCCTGTCACGCCGGGGGTCGCGGGTTCGAGTCCCGTCCACTCCGCCAAGAACATGAACGCATAGGGCCACAGTAGCCCAAAGCCCCAAGGAAGTGAACACCTTGGGGCTTTTTGTTGCCCGCATGGGACCGGACGAGACCGTTCACACCCGGACAACTGCCGGACAACACGCCTGACGACTCCAGCAAATAGGGCAACCTGCCCGGGCGGTTGTCCGGCAGGGCAACCAACAGCGCGCGGCGCACCGCGGCAAAGGCTCACGGGCTCAAGGCATAGAACGCCAGCGTCGGGCTGTGCACGTCCAGCCGGCGGAACGAAGTGAAGCCCGCCTGCGTGGCCAGACGGCGCGCGTGCGCCGGGCCCCAGCAGGCGCCCAGGCCTGGGCCGCCTTGCGCCAGCGACTGCGGCACGCAGTGCAGGCAACTCATGCCGTAGAGCATGCGCGCGAACGGGTTGCCGAGGTTTTCGGGCAGCTCGTCGGCGACCTTGGGTTCGACCATCAGGAAAGTCCCGCCGTCGGCAAGACCCTCGCGGACGTGCACGAGTGCGGCCAGCGGATCGGGCAGGTCGTGCACGACGTCGAAGCTCGTGATCAGGTCCCATGCCGGCTGCTTCGGCAACGACGCCACCGGTGCCTGCAGCCACTGTACCCGATCGCCGACGCCGGCCTCGCGCGCGCGCTCGTGCGCCACTTCGATCGAGCGTGCGTCCAGGTCGAGCCCGGCCACGGTGGCAGTCGGGAACGCGCGCGCCAGCGTGATCGGCACCACCCCGGTGCCGCAGCCCACGTCCAGCGCGCGGCCACCCTGCTGCAGCCGCTGCACGACTTGCGGCATCGAATGCAGCCAATCGCGCACGAGCCGGCTCTCGTAGAGCGTGCGGTTCATCGCTTCGAGCGCCAGCGGCAACTCGCTGCCGTAGTCGGCAAAGCGCATCGCAGTGCCCGCGCGCATCGCCTCTGCCAGGCGTGGCACCGAGGCCATCAGGCCTTGCAGGCCACTGAACAGACCGCCCAGGTAATAGTCGCTCGATCGATCGGCCAGGCACAGCGCGTGTTCCGGCGGCAACGTGAAGGTGCCTTCGTCCGCGTCGTAGCTCACGTAGCCCGCCCCAGCCATCACTGCGAGCCACTCTTCGACCACGCGCACCGGTAGCTTGCTGCGCTCTGCCAGTGCCTGCGGTGTCAGCGCGTCGGCGCCGGCCATGGCCTGGAACAACCCGCAGCGGTCGCCGACCTGCAGCGCGCCGGCCGCCAGCACGGTGCCCGCGTCGCCGACGAGTTTGGCGATGAACTGCTGTGCGCGCTTCTTGTCCATCTCGTTTCCTCCGAGGGGTTTGCGGCAGTGTAGTGTCGGCTGCCGTCGACAGATCGAAGCGGTGTGGGACAGCGCCGCGACTGCGTTACATTGTCATGGCAGGCAGACGCCGGGGGGACGATGACCAGACAGATCGAGATGCTCAGCCTGCGCGTGGCGCACGTGCCGAAGCAGACCGTCCGACAGGCGGCGGCGCGGGTGTGGCGCGCCGTTGACGACATCATCGATGTGAACGGTTCTCAGGAACCGCTGTTTTCTGGCTTTGAGAGCGCGGTTTTGATCCCCACGGTGTTTTTTGTACGGTGGACTTCTGCCCCTGTCCGCCCGATCGGGCGGACAGGGGCATGCGTGGTGATTGCTGTGTCGCAGTGACCGTTGGCCCTGTGTGATGTAGGGGGCCAGGGCGCGGGGTGGCCAATGGCACGCAAGCCCCAGCCGAACTGCCGCCCGACGCCACGCGGCGCCTGCTCGGTGCCGAAGCCAGCCGCAACATGCCTGCGGCGCTGCGCGACCGTCAGCTTCAGTCGGCGCTCGATGCGCTGCCCGGCTGGCAGCCGCAACTGGAAACCATCGCCAGGGCCCGCGCCCAGGCGCTGCTGCGGGACCATCGCCGCGTGCGCGAGGCGGCGGAGAGTCGCGGCAGCTACCAGGTCAGCGCCAGCCTGCCGGTGGATGTGATGGGACTCTATGTCCTGCTTCCGACGCCCGGCAATCATGACGCGCCAAGTGATTGTCAATAAAGGAAAATCTGGCATTTGTCTGGATAAGCATGATTCGCAATCCTTAAAATGACACATTTGCCGTCCTGAACCAAGCCTATGCCGGGCAGCCTGCAGATTCCGTCGCACCAGGTCCAGCGCCGCCTCGCGCTGGACAACCCATGGTGGCAGGCCGGCCATGGCATCGACCCGGAAGAAGTCGCCTGGCCGCGGCGTGCCTACTTCGCGCAATTCGCACGTCTGGCTCGTGACACCTCGGTGCGGCGCGCGCTGGTCCTCGTCGGGCCGCGCCGCGTTGGCAAGACCGTGATGCTCAAGCACCTGGTCGCTGCGTTGCTGGCCGACGGCTTGGCTGGAACGCAGGTGCTCTATGTCTCGCTCGACACGCCGCTGTACTCGGGCCGATCGCTGGAGAGCCTGGTGCAGATGTTCACCGACTCGCACCGGCACGATCCGAACGCGCCGCTGTGGGTGTTGTTCGACGAAGTGCAATATCTGAAGGATTGGGAGGTCCATCTCAAGTCGCTCGTGGACAGCTACCCCGCGATCCGCTTCGTGGCCAGTGGTTCAGCCGCGGCCGCATTGCGCATGAAGAGCCGCGAGTCCGGTGCCGGGCGCTTCACCGAGTTCGTGTTGCCGCCGCTCACGTTCGCCGAGTACCTGGGCTTTGCCGGTCGCGAGGACGCGCTCATCCGGGATGACGAGAGCGCCGCGCGGCGGGTGCCGGCGTTTCTCGCGACCGACATCACTGCGCTGAACGTCGAGTTCATCCACTACCTCAACTATGGGGGCTTCCCGGAGGCGGTGATGAATCCACAGGTGCGCGCCGACCCGGCGCGTTTCCTGCGGCAGGACATCGTCGAGCGGGTCCTGCTGAAGGACTTGCCCAGCCTCTACGGCATCGCCGACACGCAGGAACTCAATCGCTTCTTCAACGTGCTGGCCTTCAACACCGGAAACGAAGTGAGCCTGGAGGCGTTGAGCCGCCACTCGGCCATCACCAAGAACAAGCTGGCGGACTACCTCGAGTATCTCGAGGCTGCCTATCTCATCCGGCGCGTACACCGCGTCGACGACAACGCCCTGCGCCTGCAGCGGGCGCGCACCTTCAAGGTCTACCTCACGAATCCGTCCATCCGCGCCGCCCTGTTTGGCACCGTTGCTGCCGAGGACGATGCGATGGGCAACCTGGCCGAGACGGCGGTCTGGAGCCAGTGGCTGCACGACAGCGAGGTCAGCCGCTCCCTGCACTACGCGCGCTGGAAGGCCGGCCGCCAGGACCTCGAAGTGGACATCGTCTCGCTCGACCAGCGCACTCAACGGCCCCGCTTCGTGGTCGAGATCAAGTGGTCCGACCGCGCCGTGCAGTCCCTCGGCGAACTGCGCGGGCTGCGCGAGTTCGCAGCTCGGCATCGCCTGGCGCGTCAGCCGCTCGTCACCACGCGCACGCTCGCCACCGAGGCGGAGGTCGACGGCCTCGGCATCGAGTTCATGCCGGTCGCCCTTCATTGCTACACCATCGCACGCAACCTGCTGCGCGGCGCGTGAGCATCGACTGACCCCTGCCCCGCATGGCCAAGCGTCTCGCGCATCAGCTCGCCTACCGCGCCATCCGCATCGAGGGCGGCCTGATTCCGGCCGAGGAGCTGACGCGCCTGACCCTGCTGGCCGACCCCAAGGCCAGCGAGCAGACCGAGGCGCACTACCGCATCGCCAAGGGCCTGAAGCTGCGCGACGAGATCGCGCGTGACTTCAAGATCGCGCTGGCGCTCTGGAAGGATTTCCGCAGCTTGCGCCAGCGCCGGGACGTGCAGGCGCACGAGGTCACCGTACGCGAGTGGCTGCTGCCGCTCGTGCGCGACGTGCTGCACTTTGCCGACGCTGCGCCGAGCCCGGCCATCGGGCAGGCCGGCCGCCACTACGCCATCGGTCACGCCGCACTCGCCGGCCGGGTGCCGCTGGTGCTTGCTGGCTTCGACCAGCCGCTGGATGCCGCCGCCGAGCGCTTCGGCGAACCCAACCCCGACACCGGCCGCACCCGCCGCCGCAGCCCCTTCATGCTGGCGCAGGAGGCGCTCAACGCGAGCGACGCGACGCTCTGGGCCATCGTCGGCAACGGCCTCGTGCTGCGCATCCTGCGCGACAACGCCAGCCTGACGCGCCCCGCCTATATCGAGGTCGACCTCGAAGCGATCTTCGAGGAGGAACTGCTCGCCGACTTCAGCGCCTTCTGGCTGCTCGCCCACGCCAGCCGCTTCGGCGCGGCCGATGCGCCGCCTGCCGACTGCCCCTGGGAGCACTGGCGCGCCGCCGGCCAGCAGGCCGGCGTCACCGTGCGCGGCAGGCTGCGCTACCAGGTCGCCCAGGCCCTGCGCGAGCTGGGCACCGGGTTCCTGTCGCACCCGGCCAACGCGGCGCTGCGCAGCGCCTTGCAGGACCCCGAGGGCGCCTACGACCGGCAGGCCTTCTTCGAGGAGCTGCTGCGCCTCGTCTACCGCCTCATCTTCCTTGCCACCGTCGAGGACCGGCGCGACCGCGGCAGCGGCGAGCGCCTCGTGTTCGCGCCCGCTGCCGGCGACGAGGCCAAGGCACGCTACCTCGCCGGCTACTCGCTCACCTGGCTGCGCGAACGCGCCGTGCGCCGCAGCGCATCCGACCGCCACGCCGACCTCTGGCAGGCACTCACCATCACGTTTGCCGCGCTCGGGCGCGGTGAGCCGGCGCTCGGCCTGCCCGCGCTCGGCGGCCTGTTCGATGCCGGCCAGTGCCCGCAGCTGGACGCCGCGCAGCTCGGCAATCGCCATCTCCTTGCCGCCGTGTTCCAGCTCGGGTGGTTTCGCGCTGAAGGCAAGCAGGGGGGCTGTCGCGCGTCAACTACCGCGACATGGGCCCCGAGGAACTCGGCAGCGTCTACGAGAGCCTGCTCGAACTGGTGCCCGAGCTGCAGGGGCTCGGCTCGGCCGCGACCGCGCGGCTCGCCTTCGTCGGCGACGACGACAGCCCGGGCGCGAGCGCCAGGGGCAACACGCGCAAGCTCACCGGCAGCTACTACACGCCCGACAGCCTGGTGCAGGAGCTCATCAAGAGCGCGCTCGAGCCCGTCATCGCACGCACGCTCGCCGCCCACCCGCAGCAGCCGGTGCAGGCGCTGCTCGCGCTCAGCGTGTGCGACCCCGCCTGCGGCAGCGGCCACTTCCTGCTCTCGGCCGCGCGGCGCCTGGCCGACGAGGTGGCGCAGCAGCGCGCCGCGGCCGAGCGCGAAGGCGGCGCGCCCGCGCCGGCCGACTACCGCCACGCGCTGCGCGACGTGGTCGGCCGCTGCGTCTACGGCGTCGACAAGAACCCGATGGCCATCGAGCTGGCCCGCACCGCGCTCTGGCTCGAAGCCTATACGCCCGACCGGCCTCTGACCTTCCTCGACCACCACCTGCGCGTGGGCGACGCGCTGCTCGGCGTGCTCGACCCCGCGGTGCTCGAGCACGGCATCCCCGACGAGGCCTACACGGCGCTGTCGGGCGACGACAAGGCGGTGGCCGCTGCGCTGAAAAAGCAGAACAAGGCCGACCTGAAGAGCTGGCGCCGCATCGCCGGCGGCGACCTGCTCACCGACGCCGCGCTGGCCGCGCGCGCTGCCGGCGTCGAGGGACTGGACGACGATACGCCCGCGCACCTGGCGGCCAAGCGCGAGGCCTGGGCCAAGGCGCAGGCCGATGCGCAGCGCAGCAGCTTCGCGCGGCTGGCCGATGCCTGCGTCGCCGCGTTTCTCGCGCCCAAGCTGGCCGGCGCCGGCAATACCGTGCCGCTGTCGAGCACCCTCTGGGGCGTGATGAGCGGTCAGCCCGCGCAGCGGCAAGTCGAGACCGCTGCCGAGGCGCTGTGCCGCCGCCACGGCGTCTTCCACTGGTGGCTTGCTTTCCCGCAGGTGGCAGCGCGCGGAGGCTTCGACGTGATGCTCGGCAACCCGCCGTGGGAGCAGTTGCAGCTCAGTGAGGAGGAGTTCTTCGCCTCCCGCGCGCCCTCGGTTGCAGCACTCGCTGGAGACAAGCGCAAGCGCGCGATTGCGGAATTGGAACTGACTGCTCCGTGGCTCTGGCACGCATTCCACGCTGCCAAGCGCCAATACGACGCCGCAAACGTGTTCTTTCGCGCGGGTGGGCGGCCTCGACATCCCGGAATTGCTGCGTGCTTCGCACATCAAGCCCTGGGCCGCGTGCGCGAGCGACGACGAGCGGCTGGACGTGTTCAACGGCTTGCTGCTGGCACCGCAGCTCGACGCGCTGTTCGACGGGGGCTGGATGACGGTCGATCCGGACGGAGTCGTGCGCCTTTCGCCTTCGCTGCCTGAGCGGGCCCGGCAGGCCTTGGGCGTGGCCACGGCCATGCCGGCGTGCAGGCTGCACCCGGCGCACGCCGCCTACCTGGCGTTTCACGCGCGGCACGTCTTCCGGGCCGCGTAGCCGGGCCGGCTTCAGCCAACGTGTGTGCGACCCCGGCCGGGGCGCAGATTCCGGGAGCGTTGTCAGCGGGCTGGCAACCCGGGTTTTCCATTACCGGCAAGTCAGCGTATTTACCGTACAGTCAAACGGTTCGACCATCCAGGTCGGTTCGATCATCCAGGTCGACTCGACGATCAAAGTCGACTCGACGATCCAGGAGGCAGCGACGTCTTCATGCGCGAGCAGGCCGATCACGCGCGAACCAGGCCGGCCAGATGGAAGCAGGCGGCCGTCGATCTGGGTGACCAGTACCAGAAGAAGCGCGAGGCGGTGATCGCGGAGGCCTCGCGTGCATTCGGGCGCCACGGTGCGCGCAACGTCTCGCTCGACGAGATCGCGCACGCGTTGAACGTCACCAAGCCTGCGCTCTATTACTACTTCAGGAACAAGCAGGAACTGATCTACGAGTGCCACGAGATGGCATTGCGCCTCGGTGACGAGACGATCGGCCGGGCGGCCCGCGTCCACGCCACGGGTTTCGAGCGGATCGCGTTCTTCTTTCGGGACTACATCGAGCACCTGTCGACCGACATGGGGGCGCCGGCGATCCTGGAGGATTTCACCTCGCTGTCCCCGCTCGACCGCGACCGGATCCGCCAGCGGCGCAGGCAGATCGATCATCGCTTGCGCCAGATCGTCGACGAGGGCATCGCCGATGGCTCGATCCGGCCCTGCGACAGCAAGCTGGTGGTGTTCTGGTTCATGGGGGCCATCAACCTGATCCTGCGCTGGTATCGCAGCGACGGCGGCTACGGGCCGCAGCAGATCGCCGATGCGTTCGTCGATCTGCTGGCCTCGGGCATCCGCTCGGACGCCGGCGCCGGGGCGGCGCGTGCGGCGAGCGCGGCTCTCGCGCCCGGCGCGCAGCGCCACCGGAACGGGGCGGGACGGGCATGAGCGCCAGGCACGCCGTTTCCCTATCGCATCTCATCGGGGGTACGCCGTGGAAGTGATGCAGTTGTTCGTGAGCGGTATGGCCCAGGGTTGCATCTACGGGCTGATCGCCCTGAGCTTCGTGCTCATCTACAAGGCGACCGAGACGGTCAGTTTCGTGCAGGGCGACATCATGATGCTGGGGGCCTTCGTCGGCTTCATGGCCATGACCTTTCTGGGCATGTCGTTCTGGCTGATGGTTCCGCTCGTGGTCGTCGGGGTTGGCCTGTTCGGCGTGCTGGTCGAGCGCAGCACGGTGCGCCCGGTGCTCGGGCAGCCGGCGTTCTCGATCGTGATGCTGACGCTGGGCCTGGGCTACGTGCTGCGCGGCCTGGTCACCATGATCCCGGACATCGGGACCAATACGCAGGCGCTCGCGGTTCCCTACAAGGACACGGTGCTCGGTTTCGGCGGCGTCGTGATCGCCGGCGAGCACTTCGCGGTCATCGGCGTCACCACCGTGTTGTGCCTTGCGCTCTACGGCCTGTTCCGCTACAGCAAGATCGGGATCGCGATGCAGGCGACCTCGCAGAACCAGCTGGCTGCCTACTACATGGGGATCCCGGTGCGCCGCCTCAATGGCCTGGTCTGGGGGCTGGCGGCGGCACTGGCGGCGATCGGGGGCATCCTGCTCGCCCCGGTCACCTTCGTCTACGTGAACATGGGGTTCATCGGCCTGAAGGCATTTCCGGCCGCCGTCGTGGGCGGCTTCGGCAGCCTGCCGGGGGCCATCGTCGGCGGACTGATCATCGGCATCCTGGAAGCGCTCTCGGGGTTCTACCTGCCGGAGGGCTTCAAGGACATATCGCCCTACATCGCCGTGCTGATCATGTTGATGATCCGACCGAACGGATTGTTCGGCGAGGCCCTGCGCAAGAAAGTCTGAGGCTGCGCCATGCGGTTCGTCTTCAAGACCAGTTACGACCAGGACATCCGGCTCGCCAGGGACGGCGTGGATGTCTTCTGGTACCTGTGCCTGGGCGTCGCCCTGGTCGCTGCTCCCTGGCTGTTGTCGGACTACTGGCTCGACCAGATGACCTTCGTCCTGATCTACGCGATCATCGGCCTGGGCATGATGCTGATCACCGGCTTCACCGGCCTGTTCTCCCTTGGGCACGCCGCGTTCCTGGGCGTGGGCGCCTACACCCAGGCCGTGATGGTGAATGCGGGCGTTCCATTCGTGATTGCGCTGGCCTGCGCGGCCCTGCTGGCGGCGTGCGTCGGCGTCGTGGTCGGCCTGCCGGCATTGCGCGTCAAGGGGATTTACCTGGCGATGGCGACGCTGGCGTTTGGCTTCATCGTCGAGGAAGGCATCACCCGCTGGGAGAGCGTCACCGGCGGCAACGCGGGGCTCGCACTGCAAAAGCCCAGCATTCTCGGCTGGAGCCTGGACAGCACGGCCCAGTTCTACGGCCTGTGCCTGGTCGTCTGCGTGGCGGCGACGCTTGCCTTCCTGAACCTGCTGCGCACGCCGACCGGTCGCGCATTCGTGGCGATCCGCGATTCCGAAGTCTCGGCGCAGAGCATGGGCATCAACCTGGCCTATTACAAGACGCTCTCGTTTGCCCTGTCGGCTGCGCTGGCCGGCATCGGCGGGGCGCTCTACGCGCACAAGATCCAGTTTCTCTCGCCGGACCAGTTCGGCATCATGCAGTCGATCGAACTGCTGCTGCTGGTCGTCATCGGTGGCCTCGGTTCGGCGCACGGCGCCTTCTTCGGTGCGCTGTACGTGGTGTCGATGCCGCAGCTGATCGCGCAGCTGAAGGATCAGCTGCCCCCGGCCATGAGCAATGCCGCTGGCCTGCAGTCGACCATCTACGGCGTGATCCTGGTGGCGTTCATCCTGTTCGAGCCGCTCGGCGTGTACGGGCGCTGGGTGAAGATCCGCACCTACCTCGAACTGTTCCCGTTCTACCGCCAGGGCATGTTCAAGCGGCAGAAGTCGTACCAGAAGTCGGAACGCCTGAAATGAGCGCTACGGACGTGCCAACTGCTGCGGTCTTGCTGTCGGCGAGCAAGCTGAGCGTGCGCTTCGGCGGCGTGCTCGCGGTCAACGACGTCAGCTTCGACATTCACGAGGGCGAGATCCTCACCCTGATCGGGCCCAACGGCGCCGGCATGACGACCGTGTTCAACCTGATCAGCCGGATCTACACGCCCACCTCCGGCGTCATCGACTATGTCGGCCCGGCCGGCAAGGTGCGGCTGACGGCACAGGCGCCGCATCGCATCGCCGGGCTCGGAATCGCGCGCACCTTTCAGAACATCGAACTGTTCGAGCACGCGACGGTGCTCGACAACCTGCTGATCGGCCGCCACGTGCACCGATCCAGCAACCTGGTCGGTGAACTGCTGTTCACACACCGCACGCGCAAGGCCGAGATCGCCGCGCGCGAGAAGGTCGAGCGCGTGATCGACTTCCTTGACCTGCAGCACTATCGCGAGAGCCGGGTGGCCGGGTTGCCGTACGGGATCCGCAAGGTCGTCGAGCTGGCGCGCGCGCTGTGCGCCGAGCCCAGGCTGCTGCTGCTGGACGAACCCTCCTCGGGCCTGAACGTCGAGGAGACCGAGGACATGGCGTTCTGGATCTCGGACATCAAGAACGAACTGGGCATCACCGTGCTGATGGTCGAACACGACATGGGACTGGTCTCGAAGGTTTCCGACCGCGTGCTGGCGATGAACATGGGGGCGAAGCTGGCGCTCGGCACGCCGTCCGAAGTGCAGCGCGACCCGGCCGTGATCGAGGCCTATCTCGGCGGCGCGGAAGACGTCTCCAGTCTGCGCCGGGAGCACGAGCGCCGGGAGGTGCACAAGTGAGTGCTTCGACCATGGACGCGCCGATCCTGCTGCAGCTGCTCAACGTCGAGAGCGAATACGGGCCGATCAAGGCGGTGCGCGGCGTGAGCCTGCACGTGCGCCAGGGCGAGATCGCCACCGTGCTGGGCTCCAACGGTGCCGGCAAGACCACCATCCTGAAGACCATCAGCGGCATCCTCGATCCGCGCAAGGGAACGATCGATTTCGAGGGCAAGTCGATCGTCGGCCAGGACCCGGCGCGCATCGTGCGTGCCGGCGTGGTCCACGTGCCGGAAGGTCGGGAGGTGTTCCCCTTGCTGTCCGTGCGCGACAACCTCACCATGGGCGCCTACACCCGGACTGACCGCGACGGCGTTGCGCGCGACCTCGAGGCCGTATTCCGCTATTTCCCCATCCTGCGCGAGCGCGCGGGGCAGGATGCGGGGCTGCTCTCCGGCGGCCAGCAGCAGATGCTGGCGATCAGCCGCGCCATCATGGCCGACCCCAAGGTGATCCTGCTCGACGAGCCCAGCCTGGGGCTGAGCCCCAAGCTCACCTGGGAAATCTTCGAGATCGTGGTGCGCATCAACCGCGAGCGCGGCACCACGATCCTGCTGGTCGAGCAGAACGCGAACATGGCCCTCAACGTGGCCGACAACGGCTACGTGCTGGAGAATGGCCGCATCGTCATGGAAGATACGTGCGCCCGCCTGCGCGAGAAGGAGGACATCAAGGAGTTCTACCTCGGCATGAAGGCCGAAGGCGCGCGCTCCGAACGCCGCTGGAAGAAGAGGAAGACATGGCGCTGACCCTGTACCGCACTACCGCGCACAGAGGAGCGCCGGCATGAGCAATCTCTGGGAATCCGTCAAGGCGCCCCCGGCCAGTCAGGCGGTCGTGATCCCCGGGGAGACCTTGCCGGCGATGTTTGCCGCCGCGGTGGCCGCGCGCAAGGACAAGGTCTGGCTGCGCCAGAAGGAGTTCGGCCTGTGGCAGTCCTGGACCTGGGGGCAGGTGGCCGCTGTCGTGCGCGAGATCGCCAACGGGTTGCTGTCGCTCGGGCTCGCACCCGGCGAGACCGCCTCGATCCTCTCCAACACCAAGGCCGAGTGGGTGTTGGCGGACCTCGCCATCCTCAGTGCGGGTGGGGTGTCGAACGGCATCTACCCGACCGATTCGACCGAGCAGGTGGCGTACCTCTGCTCGGACTCCTCCACGCGGGTGCTGTTCGTGGAGGATGACGAGCAACTCGACAAGGCGCTGGAAGCGCGCGACGGCCTGCCGCTGCTGCGCAAGATCATCGTGGAGGACATGGAGGGTTTGCACAGCTTCCACGACCCGCAGGTGATGAGTCTGGAAGAACTCCGCGCACAGGGCAGGGCGTACGCGAATGCACATCCGACGGCGTTCGAGACCCGGCTGGCAGCGATCAGCCCGGGCGACCTCGCCATCCTGATCTACACCTCGGGTACCACCGGCAAGCCCAAGGGTGCCATGCACAGCCACCGGGGGTTGATCCACTCGCTGCGCGGCCTCAACAGGCTGTACCCGCAGTACGAGACCGACGAGCGGATGTGCTTCCTGCCGCTGTGCCACGTGGCCGAGCGCGTGATGGGCGAGTACTACGCCCTGTATACCGGCGCCATGCTGAACTTCGTGGAGAACCCCGAGACCGTGCCCGAGAACGTGCGCGAGATCTCGCCCACCATGATGACCGCCGTGCCCAGGATCTGGGAGAAGTTCTATTCGGC
>JBDHRZ010000041.1:0-13176 GCA_039807845.1 Rhodoferax sp. | reverse complement strand
CAGCAGCGTGCCCTGGCGCTGATCCGCTCCATCCAGCCGTAGTCAGAAACCAAAACCAGAAATCCATCGCAAGTCGTTGATGGAACAAGGGAATTCGGGCCGGCGGCGGGGGAACTTCAGGTTAGGAGTCGCTATGCAAGATGATGCGCAAACTGGCCCGTCGTCGTTTCGTGTGAAACCCAGCGCCGGCGGTGTGTGATCGCGCTCACGACTGTTGCTCTTCAGATCAGCCCTTCGCGCGCAAGGTCGAGATCGGCGAGTTCGCCGATGTGGCCGATGCTGCGGTCGGCCGGTGGCAGTCGGGCGATGGCCTGCGCGTCGAGCGCGTAGTGTCCCTGGCGCACGAAGACTGTCGTGAGCCGCTGGTGCCAGATGGCCTTCATCGCCGCCAGGATGCGCAGCTTGTCGTCGACCATCACGTAGCGGCGCGCCGGGTACTCGCGCTCGACGAGGTCGAGCATCGTCTCCTTGTGCACGCACACCAGCGCGCGGCCACCTACCGCATCCCACAGGCCCGAGCGCTGCAGCTTGCGCGGCTGGAACACGACGTCGCCGTCGGTCAGGATCACCGTGGGGCCGAAGCGGCCCAGGTACGCGACGACTTCGAGCGCGCGCGGATACAGCCGCTCGGCGAACGGGTAGTCGACGAGGTAGGAGGACATGGTGAGCAGCCGGTGCTCGCGCTGGCCTTCCTGCGTGATGGCGAGCCGGTAGCGCTGCAGCGCGCCGAGGTAGTCCGCGTACCCGAGTTCCGCGCGCAACTGCTCGAAGATCGTCCAGTAGCGCTGCGCGCACCTCGGGCCGAACTCCCTTTGCAGATGCTCGTGCAGTTCGGCAATGACGCGGTCGTTGTCGAGCAAGGTGTTGTCGACGTCGAGTAGGAACACCACGTCGGCGGCGTGCGCCGCGGTTGCGGGCGGCTGGGCGCCGTGGGCATGCGCGGGCGTCACGTCGCGCTTCTTTCCGTCGTTGGCTGCGGTGGCGTCTCGTTTGCCGGCTCATGCCAGCCGCCGTCGCCGGAGATCAGCGCGTCGGCCTCGGGCGGGCCCCAACTGCCCGGCGCGTAGGGCCTGGCCGGTGCGTGTGCGGCCAGCACGGGCTCGACCACGGCCCAGGCGGCCATCACCGATTCGGCGTCGGTGAACAGCGCGCTGTCGCCGGCCATGGCGTCGCCGAGCAGCCGCTCGTAGGTCGACATCTGGTTGGGTTCGTCGTCGCTCAGGTAGAGCTCGCGCTGCACGCCGACGAATTCCTTGCCGGCACGCTTGACGCGCGCTGCCAGTGCGATGCTGGCTTCGGGCTGCAGGCGAAAGCGAAAGTAGTTGGCCCGTCCGCCGGAGGGCCCCGAGTCGTCGAACAGGCGCTGCGGGGGCGGCTGCATCTGCACCTGCACCTCGACCACCGAGCGCGGCAGCCGCTTGCCCGCGCGCACGTACCAGGGCACGCCGGCCCAGCGCCAGGAGTCGATGAACAGGCGCAGCGCGCAGAAGGTCTCGACATCCGAGTCGGGGGCGACGCCCTTCTCGTCGCGGTAGCCGCGGTACTGGCCGCGCACCAGGTCGACGGGCGCGAGCGGGCGCATCGCGCGCAGCACGTCGGCCTTCGCGCGGTGCACCGCATCGAAGCTCTGCACGGCCGGCGGCTCCATCGCCAGCAGGGCGACGACCTGGAACAGGTGGTTCTGCACCACGTCGCGCAGGCAGCCCGCGCTCTCGTAGAAGGCCCCGCGCGTGCCCACGCCGAAGTCCTCGGCCAGCGTGAGTTGCACGCTGGCGACGTGCTGACGGTTCCACACGGGTTCCAGGAAGGTGTTGGCGAAGCGGAAGTAGAGGATGTTCATGATCGCCTCTTTCCCCAGGTAGTGGTCGATGCGAAAGATCGACGCGTCGGGGAACACCGAGGTGGTCACGGCGTGCAGGTCGCGTGCCGAGGCGAGGTCGCGGCCGAAGGGCTTCTCGACGATCACGCGCGCGTCGCGTGCGAGGCCGGTTTCGCCCAGGCTGCGGATCACGGTGGCAAACAGCGACGGGGGAATGGCCAGATAGAACGCCGGGCGCCGGGCGCCGCCGAGCGCGACCTTGAGCGCGCCGAAGGTGGCGGCGTCGTTGTAGTCGCCGCTCACGTAGCACAGCAGCCCGAGCAGGCGCTCGAACGCGGCCGGGTCGTCGATGCCGCCGGGGTGGTCCTCGTGCAGCAGGCTCTCGCGCACGCGGCCGTGCCACTGCGCTTCGTTCCATGGCGACGACGCCACGCCGATCACCGGCACCCTCAGATGGCCCTTCTTCACCATGGCGTAGAGGGCCGGGAAGATCTTCTTGCTGGCCAGGTCGCCGCTGAAGCCGAACACCACCAGCGCGTCGGATGGCAGCCGTTGCGCGTCTGTGGTCGTGGGGGCAGGGGAGTTCATGGTGTGTCCTTGGTGGCTGCTCGGGCAGGTGCAGTGTCTCGCGCCGTCTGGCATACCGGTGCCGATCCAATCTCGATCCACCATGCCGGCCGGATTGTGCGTCGCAGTGGAAGGCGGGCTTGTCGTAGCCAGCGATATCGGCGCGCACCGGGGCAGCCGACGGGAAACGGATGCCCGGTCGCCCCTGCGCGGATCATGCCCCCACGCGCGACGCACTGCCGCAAGCCAGCGCGCCCAGTCGCGCCTGCGCGGATCATGCCGCATCCGATGCGCCCGGATGGCCCCGCATGGGTTTTCTGGACATAATACTGTTGTTATGAACAGTGGTTGGCAAGAGGCCTCATGGATAAAGGCACGGTTCCACGGGCGTGGTTGAGATGCCCCCATGGATGACTCCTTGCCGGCGTATGCCGAACTCCACTGTCTGTCGGCCTTCAGTTTCCAGCGCGGCGCCTCGCAGCCGGAAGAACTGGTCGCGCGCGCTGCTGCGCTCGGGTACGCGGCGCTGGCCATCACCGACGAATGTTCGGTCGCCGGACTGGTGCGGGCGCACGTGGAGGCGAAGAAGCACGGGCTCCGCCTGCTGCCCGGAGCCGAGTTCCGCGTGCGGGGGGCGTTGCCGCGTTTGGCGGCCGACCTCCAGGTGCAACGGCCGGCGGCCCAGGTGCCAGGTCGGCAGGGACGCACGAGGCCAGTTGCCGATGCACTGCCGCCCGAGGCAGTTGCCGACGCTGCCGCCCGGCATGGTGAGCCCACGCTGGTGGTGCTGCCGCACGATCTGAACGGCTGGGGCAATCTGTGTGAATTCATCACCGCGGCCCGCGGCAAGGCCGTCAAGGGCGACTATCTGGTGAGCTGGGCCGGCAGCGATTTCGCGTCGCTGCAGGATTGCGAGGTGTTGCTGGTGCCGGCGCGCGGCACCGGGTTCGAGGCCGTGTGGGCGCTGTGCCGCCACGCCCGGGCCCTGTTCGGCGCGCGGCTCTGGCTGGCGCTCGAACTGCTGCACGGGCTGGACGATGGCCTGTGGCAGCATTGCCTGGCGCAGATTTCGCAGCGCAGCGGTGTGCCGCTGGTGGCCGCGGGCAACGTGCACATGCACGTGCGCTCGCGCAAGCCCCTGCAGGACGTCATGACGGCGGTGCGTCTCGGCCGGCCGGTGGCCGATTGCGGCTTCGATCTGCAGCGCAATGCCGAGGCGCACCTGCGTGCGCGCGTGCGGCTGGCCCGGATCCATGCGCCCGAGTTGCTGCAGGCCACGCTGACGGTGGCCGGGCGCTGCCGGTTCAGCCTGGACGAACTGCGCTACCAGTATCCGCAGGAGGCGGTGCTGCCCGGCCTGAGCGCTGCGCAGACCTTGCGCCGCTACACCTACGAGGGCATGAGCCAGCGCTATCCGCAGGGCATCCCGGCGCACGTGCAGTCGCTGGTCGAGCACGAGCTCGCGCTGATCGCCGAACTGCGCTACGAGATGTATTTCCTCACCGTGCACGACATCGTGCGCTTTGCGCGCGAGCGCCACATCCTGTGCCAGGGCCGGGGCTCGGCGGCCAATTCGGCGGTGTGCTATTGCCTGGGCGTGACCGAGGTCGACCCGGCGCGCATGAACGTGCTGTTCGAGCGCTTCATCAGCCGCGAGCGCAACGAGCCGCCCGATATCGACATCGACTTCGAGCACCGGCGGCGCGAGGAGGTGATCCAGTACATCTACGCCCGGTACGGACGCGAGCGGGCCGCGATCACCGGTGTGGTCGTCACCTACCGGCCCAGGAGCGCGATCCGCGACGTGGGCAAGGCGCTGGGCATCCCCGAGGCGCTGGTCGATGCCTTCGCCCGGCGGCAGCGCTGGTCCGACGGCTTGGGGCGGCTCGAACAGACGCTGCGCGATGCCATCGAGGCCACCGGCCTGACGGCCGACGATCCGCGCATCGGCCAGTGGCTGGGCCTCACGCAGCAACTGCTCGGCCTGCCGCGTCACCTGGGCCAGCACGTTGGCGGCTTCGTGCTCACGCAGGGCAAGCTCACCCGCCTCGTGCCGGTGGAAAACGCGGCCATGCCCGAGCGCTCGGTGATCCAGTGGGAGAAGGACGACCTCGACGCCATGGGATGGCTCAAGGTCGACGTGCTGGCCCTGGGCATGCTCAGCGCCATCCGGCGCTGCCTGGACCTGGTGAGCACGCAGCGGGGCCGGGTGCTGCAGATGCAGGACATCCCGGCCGAGGATCCGGCCACCTACGACATGGTTTGCGCCGCCGACACCGTGGGAGTGTTCCAGATCGAGAGCCGGGCCCAGATGAGCATGCTGCCGCGGCTCAGGCCGCGCTGTTTCTACGATCTGGTGATCGAGGTTGCGATCGTGCGTCCGGGGCCGATCCAGGGCGGCATGGTGCACCCCTACCTGAGGCGCCGCCAGGGCCTGGAGCCGGTGCGATATCCGGGGGTCGGCCTGCAGGCTGCGCTCGAACGTACCCTGGGCGTGCCGATCTTCCAGGAGCAGGTGATGCAGGTCGCGATGCTCGCGGCCGGGTTCAGCGCAGGCGAAGCCGACGACCTGCGCCGCTCGATGGCAGCCTGGAAGCGCAAGGGCGGCGTGCACAGGTTCTATCACCGCATCGTGCAGGGCATGGTCGCCAATGGATACACCGAGGCGTTCGCGCAGGAGATCTTCAGGCAGATCGAGGGTTTCGGCGAATACGGCTTCCCGGAAAGCCATGCCGCCAGCTTTGCGTTGCTGGTGTACGTGAGCTGCTGGCTCAAGCGGCACGAGCCGGCCTGCTTCCTGGCCGCGCTGCTCGACTCGCAGCCGATGGGCTTTTACGGCCCCTCCCAACTGGTGCAGGACGCCCGGCGCCATGGCGTGGTGGTGCACCCGATCGACGTGATGCGCAGCGACTGGAATTGCACGCTGGAAAAATCGGAATCTGACCCCGATTTCAAGAAATCGGGGTCAGATTCCGATTTTGAGCCGGCGGTGCGGCTGGGGCTGCGCATGGTCGGGGGGCTGGGGGCGGCGGCGGCCGGGCGCATCGTCGCGGCGCGGGGCGAGGCGCCGTTTGTGAGCACCGAGGATCTGGCATTGCGTGCCGGGCTGGACCAGGGCGATCTGAAGGCGCTGGCCGGTGCCGATGCCTTGCACGCCCTGTCGGGCCATCGGCGTCAGCAGGTCTGGGAGGCTTCGGCGCTGCGGCCGGCGCCGGCCCTGCTGCGGGCGGTTCCGGTCGAGGAGGGCTGGCTGGAATTGGTTCCGGCTGCCGAGGGCGAGGAGGTGCTGTTCGACTATGCGTCGACGGGCCTGTCCCTGCGCCGCCATCCGGTCGCGCTGCTGCGCACGCAACTGGCGGCGCGGCGCCTGCAGACCGCCGCGCAGTTGCACGACCTGCCCGATGGCCGCCGGGTGCGCGCCTGCGGGCTGGTGGTGATGCGCCAGCAACCGCAGACCGCCAAGGGCGTGGTGTTCGTCACGCTGGAAGACGAGACCGGCAGCGTCAACGTGATCGTCTGGAAGAGCGTGCGCGAGCGCCAGCGCGATGCGCTGCTGCATTCCCGGCTGCTGGCGGTGGACGGCCGCTGGCAACGCGACGCCCAGACCGGCGGCGAGGTCCGCCACCTGATCGCCCGTCGGCTCGAGGACCTCACCCCGCTGCTGGGCGGCCTGGCCACGCGCAGCCGGGAGTTTCATTGAGCGCGCCGCCCGTGCTCAGGCCTTGCCCTGCTGCGCCTCCTTCTTCGCGCTCAGGCAGGTCTTCATGAAGCTCTTGCGCTCGTCGCCCTTCTTGCCGGCGGCCTCCTTGTTGCACAGGGCCATCTTGTTCTGTTGCGACGTCTTGGCTCTTTCCTCGGCATGTGCGGTGCCTGCGAGAGCGAGCACGCAACCGATCGTCATGATGGACAGCAATTTCGTCATGGTGAGTTCCCGATGAATGAGGGCACAGTGGCGCCGGTTCGACATGAGACCGCCGCACCCGGGCGGCTGGTCGTGCAGCGCTCCGGCATGGCCGGGTTGCGTGTGCCTACCTGTCGCTCAGGTGTCTCCATGCTAGGCAGCAACCGGCAGTCGGCCATCCAGACAAAGGGGGACGTTTGCTGCAGCGCCGCCAGGTCGGGGCCGATCCGTCCACCCAAGGTGCGACGGCGTCACCGCAGGCTTTCTGGTTCGTCCACTCGAGGCCGACGGCGTGACCGCAGGCTTCTGGGTCCGTCCGCCCAAGGTGCAATGACGCCACCAAAGACTTGCTGCTGCCGGCGCCAGCGTGCGCTGCTGGCGCCGCAGGTAGACTTCCGCAATGTCTGCGTCGACCAGCCCCGACCAACGCGTGCTCGAGGTGTTGCGCGCCAGCGGCGTATTCGGCGGGCTGGACGAGGCGGTGTTACAGGACCTGGCGCGCCTGCTGCAACTGCAGACGATTGCCGGCGGCCACATCGTCTACCGCGAAGGCGACCAGGCCAACACGATGTTCTTCCTGATCAGCGGGCGGCTGCGCGTCTCGCGCCGCGACCGCAACGGCGCGCTGCTGCTCTATAACGAGATCCGGCCGGGCGAGAGCGTCGGCGAGGCCGGGCTGATCCTGCAGCAGCCACGCGCGGCCGACATCACCGCGCTGCGCGATTCCACCGTCGCACTGCTCAGCCGCGCCGATTTCGAGCGCCTGCTGGCGCTGCACCCGTTGCCGCTGAACCGCGTGTTCGCGCGCGCCATCTACAACCATCTGCGCCATGCCTCGCAGAAGATCGCACGCCGCCACGCGCAGATCTTCGTGGTGGTGCCGCTCGAGCCCGGCACGCCGGCCAGGGAGGTCGCGCAGGGCCTGACCCGCGCCTTCGCGCAGCTCGGGCGCGCGCTGCACCTGCCGCCCGAGGCCGATGCGCCATCCGACCCGGCTGCGAACGCTCGGCCGGGCAGGGACCGCTACGACGACCTGGAGGAGCAGTACGACTTCCTGGTCCATGAGGTCGATCTGCGCTCCCATGCCACGACCACGCGGGCGTTTCGCCAGGCCGACCAGGTGATCTTCGTCGCGACGCCGCAGGCATCGAGCGTGCCGGGCGAATTCGAGCAGCGGCTCGCCAGCGAGCCGGGCTTCGACATGAAACGCAAGCACCTGGTCTTGCTGCATGCGCCCCAGGTGAGCGAACCCGCCGGACTGTCGCGCTGGCAGCAGGGGCGCGACTGCGAGCGCGTGTACCCGGTACGCAGTGGCCATGCGGGTGACTTTGCCCGGCTGGCGCGCTTTCTCAATGGCACTGCGGTGGGGATCGTGTTTGGTGGCGGCGGCGCACGCGGCTTCGCGCACCTGGGCGTGTTGCGTGCGCTCGAGCAGGACGGCATCGTGATCGACCTGATCGGTGGCAACAGCATGGGTGCCCTGATAGGCGCGCAATATGCGTGCGGCGTGGGTCTGGAGGAAATCCGCGAGCGTACCGAGCGTTTTGCGCGTGGCGGGGAGTGGCCAACGATTCCGATGATCTCGCTGGTCTCGGGCCGACGCGTCGAGCGCGACCTGCAGCGCATGTTCGGCGAGCGCACGGTCGACCAGACCTGGCAGCCGTTCTTCGCCGCCGCCTGCAACCTCAGCCGCGCCTGCACCACGGTGCAGGAGAGCGGCCCCTTGTGGCGCGCGGTGCTGGCGAGCAATTCGCCAGTCGGGCTGTTTCCGCCGGTGCTGCACCAGGGCGACCTGCTGGTGGACGGTGCGATCCTGGAGAACGTGCCGGTGCAGGCCATGCGCGAGCGCCTGGGCACCCGGCAGGAGAAGCGTCGCGGCAACGGCACCATCATCGCGGTGGACGTCGACGTGCGCGACTACATGGGGGTCGACCCGGCGCTGTCGCGCCTGTCGGTGCGGCGCACCATCCAGGGCTACTTCCGCCGCGGCGCAACTGCCTCGCCGGGCATCGGCGACATCCTGTACCGCGCCAGCCACATCGGCGGGCTGCACCAGCGCGCGCGCACCATCGCGCAGGCCGATCACTACCTCGAGCCGCCGGTAGCCGCGTTCCCGCTGATGGGCTACGCGCGCGCGAAAGACATCGTCGAGGTTGGTTACCGGTACGCGGTGCAGGAGGTCGCGCGCTGGAAGTCGGTCGGCGAGCCGTCGTGAGCGCCGCCGGGCCGTTCCGAAGGCGCTCAGCCCCGCAGTGCGAAGCACGGAGGGTAGCCCAGTGAGCACGCGCAGCCTGCCCCTGTCGCTCAGCCAGCTCGAGGTCTGGCGCGACCAGTGCGCCTGGCCCGGCAGTGCGCACCTGAACCTGGGCGGCACGGCGTTCTTCGAAGGACCGCTGGACCTGCCGCGGCTGCGCCGGGCGCTCGCGCAACTGGTGGCGGAAAACGCCGCCCTGCGCCTGGTCGTGCAAGGCGACGGCACGCAGCGGCTGCTTCCGGTCTTCGAGCCCCGGCTGGAATTGATCGACATGAGCGGCGAGGCGGATCCGCGCCAGGCGATGCGTGACTGGTGGGAGCAATGGATGCGCCAGCCGTTCGCGCTGGATGGGGCGACGCCGCCGTGGCGCTTCGCGCTGCTGCGCGCGCACGATCGCCTGCACGGCGGCACGATCCAATTCCATCACCTGATCATGGACGGTTGGGGCACGGCGCAGCTGATGCAGCGCTGGAGCGCGATCTACAACCGCATCGGCGCGGGCGACGCGCCGGTGGTGCAGAGTGACGATTCCTACCTGCAGTTCATCGAGGAGTCGCTCGCCTACCGGCACTCGGAGGCGTTCGCGCGCGACGCTGCGTTCTGGCACGCGCAGCTGCCCAAACTGCCCGATGCGCTGTTGCAGCGCCGCCAGCAGCGGGCCGCTGCGGACGCACTGCCGCCGGCGCACCTGGCGCTGCTGCGCCTGCCGCGCGCCGAGTACGACGAGCTGGCGCGGCATGCCGCGCAACGGGGCAGCACGCCGTTCAATTTCTTCCTGGCGGCGCTGGCGCTCTACTTCGCGCGCATCGACGACCGCGAACGGGTGCTCGTGGGTGTGCCCACGCTCAACCGCGGCGGGCGCCGCTACCGCGACACCATGGGCATGTTCGTCGGCATGCTGGGCATCGACGTCACGGTCTCGCCCGAGAGCACGGCCGACGCGCTGGTGGCCGCGGCGGGCGCCACCATGCGTGCGGCATTGCGCCACGCGCGCTACCCGCTGAGCGAACTGGCGCGCACGCTCGAAGTGGTGCGCAGCGGGCGCGAGGGCCTGTTCGACGTGCTGCTGTCGTTCGAGCGCCAGGACTACCGCGTTGCGTTCGGCGAAGCGGAACTGGTGGACGCGCGCCAGTTGTTCGCGGGCAGTGCGCGCTATCCGCTCGGGGTCACCGTGTGCGAGTTCGGCACCCACCAGGACCTCGAACTGGTGCTCGAAGGCAGTGGCGCGTACTTCGCGCCGCACGAGGTGCAGGCGCTGGCGCGCCGTCTCTGGCACCTCGTGCGCGCGTTGCAGGCCGATCCGCAACGGCGCATCGCCGACCTGTCGGTGTTGCCGGCGGACGAGTTCGCGCATATCGTGCACCTGCGCCATGCGGGGGTGGTGCGCCATGTGCGGCCCGAGACCTGGGTGGCGGCATTCGAACGCCACGCAGCGGAGCGCTCCGACGCGCCGTGCCTGGTCTGGGACGGCGGGGAGATGGACTACGGCACGCTCGAGCGGCTGGCCAACCGGATGGCCCAGCGGCTGGTCGGCCTGGGGGCCGGGCGCGACCGCATCGTCGCGCTGGCGCTGCCGCGCGGCGCCGATATGGTGCTGGCCATGCTGGCCATCGCCAAGGCCGGCGCCGCCAGCCTGCCGCTGGATCCGGATGCGCCGCTGGCGCGCCTGGGCGCCGTGCTGCAGGACAGCGCCGCCGTCGCCCTGCTGGTGCAGCAGGCCGACTGGGAACGGCTTGCGCCGCTGCACGTGGACACCGTGGTGACGAGCTGGCAGCAGCTCGCACTGGAGCCGGCACCGGCCGCAGCGCCCGCCGTGCCCGCAGGCGAAGACCTGGTCTATGTGCTGTTCACGTCCGGCTCCACCGGCCGGCCCAAGGGCGTGATGGTCGAACATGCCGTGCTTGCGCGGCGGCTGGCGTGGCTCTCGCGTGCCTGGGGCATAACGCCGGCGGACCGCAGCGCGCAGGCGACGCAGGCGACCTTCGACCCCTCGCTGATCGAACTGTGCCTGCCGCTGGTGCACGGCGCGAGCATCGCGCTGCCGCCGCCCGGTCGTCTGCTGCCATCGTCTCTGGCCGATTTCGCCTGGCGCCACCAGGTCACCATCATGGCGTTCGTGCCCTCCACGCTGGCGGGCTTTCTCGACGGTGTGCAGGCGCAGCGACCGTTGGCGCTGCGCGTCGCGTGCTGCGGCGGCGAGGTGCTCGCGCCCGAACTGGCGCGGCGCTACCGCGCCCTGACCGGCGCACGCCTGTTCAACGTCTACGGCCCGACCGAGGCCTGCATCTTCGCCACCGCATGGGAGTGCACCGATGACGACGCTGCTGCCGTGCTGCCGGTCGGCCTGCCGGTGGACGACAGCATCATCCAGGTGCTCGATCGCCAGTTGCGCCCCTTGCCCGACGGTATCGCCGGCGAGGTCTTCATCGGGGGGCAGGGCCTGGCCCGGGGCTATCTGCACCAGCCGGAGCTGAGCGCGGCGAGTTTCATCGAGGATCCGTTTCATCCCGGGGCGCGCCTGTATCGCACCGGGGACAAGGGTGTGCTCGATGAGCAGGGGCGGCTGTTCTTCCAGGGCCGGCTCGACCGACAGGTCAAGCTGCGCGGCTATCGCATCGAACTGGGCGAGATCGAGGCCGCCCTGCTGGCGATCGAGGGCGTCACGCAGGCGGCTGCGAGCAAGGTGGAGCGCGACGGCCATGCGGCCATCCACGCGTGGGTGGCGACGCAAGGTGCCGGCGACGCCGAGCGGCTGCAGGCCGCGCTGCGCGTGCGCCTGCCCGACTACATGGTGCCGTCGGCGATCGCCTGCCTGCCACTCCTGCCCACCACGGGCACCGGCAAGGTCGACCATGCGGCGCTGCCGCAGATCACGCCCGCGCTGCAGCCGCGCAGCGCGGTGCGCGCGCCGGCGAATGCGCGCGAGGCGCAACTGCTCACCCTGTGGGAGGCCGAACTCGGTCGCACCGGCCTGTCGGTGCAGGACAACTTCTTCGACGTGGGCGGCGATTCGCTCAGCGCGATCGCGATCCTCGCCGGTGCCGAGCGCCTGCTCGGCCAGCGCGTGCCGCTCTACCTGCTCAGCGAGAACCCGACCGTGGAGCGGCTGGCGCAGGCGCTGGAACGCCAGGCGCTGCCGCGCGGGGTGCTGCTGCCACTGGGTCCCGGCATCGCGGGCGACAGCCTGTATCTGGCGGCCTCCGGCCATGGCGATTTGCTGCGTTTCCAGACACTGGCCGACGCGCTGGGCGCACGCTGCGACCTGCGCATGCTGCAGCCACCCACCGGCGTCACCTTCCGGCGCATCACGGAGTTGGCGAGCATGTATGCCGACGCGATCCAGGCCCAGGGTCACACCCCCGGGTTCATCGCGGGCTTCTCGATCGGCGGCATCGCCGCGCTGGAGACGGCGCGGCTGCTCGAGCAGCGCGGCCGGCCGGCGCGCGGCCTGATCCTGATCGACACCGTGTATCCGAAGGTGGTGTGGGGCGGGACGTTTTACTGGCGCCTGTTCACCGGCCTGGTGCGCCTGCTGCGGCTGCACGAACTGAGCATCAATGGCCGGCGCCTGGGCGCCATGATCAACGATGCCGCACTGGTGGCGCAGGTCCGTGCCATGGGCGGCTACCGTATCGCCGCGATCCAGGGCCCCGTGATCCTGATCAAGACCTCCGGGCTGCGCTTCTGGGAGCGCGCCTTGTTCGGCTCCTGGCGCAAGCTGCTGGGCATGCAACTGCAGGAGCGCCGCGCGGTCGGGCTGCACGGGTCGGTGTTCGCTGCCGCTCAGGTGCAGGACCTGGCGGCGTTGCTGACCGACATCGTGCGCCGCGCGCGATGATGCGGCCGGCGCGCCACGACCTTGCCGCGGCATCGACCCATGAAGCAGCCCAGCCTCGTGTCGACGTCGTGGCTGCGCCTGCGCCTGGTGCTGCTGGTGCTGGCCGTGCTGCTGGTGCTTGCGCTGGCCGTCGCCTGGAGCGGGACACCGATGCGCGACTGGCTGGACCTCGGGCGCATGGCGGCGGCGTTGCGCGCGTTCGGCCAGGGCTTCGGCCCCGTTGGCGCCACGCTCGCCTTCGCGCTGGCCCTGGCGCTGGCGGTCCCGCTGACCTTCCTGAGTCTGGTCGCGCTGGTGGCGTTCGGTCCCTGGGCCGGTTTTGGCTGTGTCATGGGCGGCGCATTGATCGGCGCCGCGGCCAGTTATGGTGTGGGCGCCTGGCTCGGGCATGCCGTGCTGCTGCGCCTGGGCGGCGCGCGCATCAACCTGATCAGCCGGAGTCTGGCACGGCGTGGCCTGCTCGCCGTGGTGCTGGTGCGCCTGGTGCCGGTGGCGCCGTTTGCCGTCGTCAACATGGTCGCGGGCGCGAGCCACATCCGGCTGCGCCAGTTGTTGCTGGGCACTGCGATCGGGATCACGCCCGGCACGCTGGCCATGATGCTGTTCGTCGACCAGATCACGGCCGCGCTGCGCGCGCCGGGCCCCGGGACCTACGTCCTGCTCGCGCTGACCGTGCTGCTGATCGCCGCCGGTGCCTGGGGCTTGCGCTGCTGGCTGCGCCGGCTCGATCGGTAGTGCCGGGGTCACGCGTGCCCGGGTTCGCTCCGGCGAGGTTCGTTGCGACGACCGAGATCCCC
>JBDHRZ010000040.1:0-13235 GCA_039807845.1 Rhodoferax sp. | reverse complement strand
GTGGTGATCGACCTCACCCAGGTGCTCGCCGGACCTTACGCAAGCATGATGCTGGCCGACCAGGGTGCCAGGGTGATCAAGGTCGAGCCACCCACGGGCGACCAGTCGCGCACCATCGGACCACATCCCAGGGGCGCGGTGCCCGTGGACCGGATCGGCTACGGGGCGTATTTCGCTTCCATCAACCGGGGCAAGGAATCGTTGATTCTCGACCTCAAGCAGGCCGCCGCCAGGGAAATCCTGTGCCAACTGGTCGAGCGCGCCGACGTGCTGATCGAGAATTTCCGCGCCGGCGTGATGGAGGGCCTCGGTCTGGGTTACGAGGTGCTGAGCGGGCGCAACCCCAGGCTCGTGTACGCGGCCATCCGGGGCTTCGGCGACCGGCGCAGCGGAGCCAGCCCGTACGTCGACTGGCCGGCCTACGACCCGGTGGCACAGGCGATGGGCGGCATCATGGGCATCACCGGCAACGTGACCGGAGGCGCGCCGACGAAGGTCGGGCCCGGGGTCGGCGACATCGCCCCGGCGATGTTCCTCTCGTTCGGGATTGCCGCGGCCTGCTGGCAGGCGCAGCGCAGCGGCCGCGGGCAGTTCATCGACGTGGCGATGGTCGACGCCGTGCTCGCAGTGTGCGAGCGCATCATCTTCCAGTACGACGCCACCGGGGTGGCCCCCACCGTGGAGGGAAGCGGGCACCCGTTGCTGTGCCCGTTCGGCGTCTTTCCGGCCGCCGACGGTTTCGTCGCGTTGGGTGTGCCGCACGACAAGTTCTGGAAGACCCTGACCGAGCGGATGGAGATGCCGGCGCTGGCGAGCGATGCGCGCTTTGCCACCAATGCCGCGCGGGTGCGGCACCGGCAGGAGGTCGAGCAGATCCTCGGCGACTGGACTTCCGTGCGTACGAAGAAGGAACTCGGCGCGCTGCTCGGTGGCTGCGTGCCGTTCGGGCCGGTGTTCCGCGCCGACGACATCTTCCACGACCCGCACTTTTCGGCGCGCCGCATGCTGGTGGAGATGGAGTATCCGGGAGCGCCCAGGCGTCTCACCATCGCGAATTCACCGATCCGCATGTCGGCCACGCCCGGCGGCGCGAGCAGGCGCGCGCCACTCAGCGGGGAGCACACCGACGGCATCCTGGACGAACTCGGGATCGATGCCACGGCGCGCCAGAAGTTGCGCAGCGATGGTGTCGTGGCATGAAGTGGCACTGGGCAGTGGTGGAAGGCGAGCGCATGTATCGATGGCAAGTGCACATATCGGCTGCCCACATGATCGGAGAATGACAGGCTCATGAAGCTCTACACCGCGCATCGCGCACCCTATCCGCGCCGTGTCCTGATGTTCATCCACGAAAAGGGGATCGAGGGCATCGAATACGTCAACATCGACCTGATGGCCGACGACCATCGCACGCCCGAGTTCAAGCGCCTGAACCCGTTTTCACGCATTCCGGTGCTTGAACTCGACGACGGCAGCGCGCTGAGCGAGGCGCGTGCCATCTGCTCCTACCTGGAGTCGACCTGGCCGACGCTCAACCTGATGGGCGAGGACCCGCGCGAGCATGCCTTCATCGAGATGCAGGATCGCCGGATGGATATCTACTGGATGACGCCGATCATTGCCTGGATCCGCAATGCGCTGCCGGGCTTGGGAACGCTCGTCGGCACGCAGTTCCTGGACTACGCACGCAACCAGCACGAGGTGATGCTGGAGACCGCGCGCTGGCTCGATGCGCTGCTGGCTCGCCAGCCGTGGATCTGTGGCGAGCGGTTCACGGTTGCCGACATCACGGCGTTCTGCGCGCTGGAGGTGGCGCGCGTGATGCATTTCCGACCCGGCGAGGCAGGCTACCCTGCGCTGCAGGGCTGGCGCGACCGGATGGCCGCGCGCGAAAGCGCAAGGGTGGGGTGAGAGCCTGTGAAGATATGAATCACGTGTTGCGGGCCACCATGCGACGCATGCCATCGCCGTTGCCGGGCAAGCGATCGTTCTGAAAGAACCAACCGACGGGAGTCTCGAGATGGGCAGCACATTCGACTGGAAGGATCCGTTTCACTTCACCGACCAACTCAGCGAGGAGGAGCGCATCGCGCAGGACGAGATTCGCGCGTTCTGCGAGAAGCGTCTCAGACCACACCTGGAGACGGTTCATCAGAACGGGTTCGACCCGGCCATCTTCCGGGAATTCGGTGCGCTGGGCTTGCTCGGGATGACGATCCAGGGCTTCGGCGCGGCCGGTGCCGGCTACGTGACCTACGGCATCGTGGCGCGCGAACTCGAACGCGTCGACGCCGGCTACCGGGGCATGCTGAGCGTGCAGGGCTCGCTGGTCATGAATTCGATCTACCACTTCGGCAGCGAAGAACAGAAGGCTGCCTACCTGCCCCGGCTCGCCAGTGGGGAGTCGATCGGCTGCTTCGGGATGACCGAGCCCGAGCACGGGTCGAACCCGGCCGGCATGGAAACCGTGGCCGACGAGGTGCCCGGGGGCTATCGCATCAGCGGGCAAAAGATGTGGATCTCGTTTTCTCCGGTGGCCGACCTGTTCGTCGTCTGGGCCAAGCTGCGTGCGCTCGGGACGGGTCCGTCCGCAGTGCGTGGTTTCATCATCCCCAAGGGAGCACCGGGACTGGAGGTGCGCAAGGTCACGGACAAGGTGGATCTGCCCAACAGCACCACCGGCGAACTGATGCTGCGCGAACTTTTCGTGCCGGCCGACCATGTGCTGCCAAAGGCCACCGGGCTCAACGGCCCGCTGAGCACGCTCTCGAGTGCCCGCTACGGGATCGCCTGGGGCGCCCTGGGTTCGGCCGAGGATTGCTGGATGCGCAGCCGCGACTACGCGATGGAGCGCAAGCCGTTCGGGCGCGCGCTGGCCGAGACGCAACTCGTGCAGGCCAAGCTGGCGACCATGCAGACCGACATCGCGCTCGGCCTGCAGGGCTGCCTGCGTGTCGGGCGGCTGCTCGACGAAGGCCGCGGAACCGCGGAGATGATCAGCCTGGTCAAGCGCAACAGCTGCCAGCGTGCGCTGGACATCGCACGCATGGCGCGCGACATCCACGGTGGCAACGGGCTGCGCAGGGGCTATCGCATCATGCACCACATGCTGAACCTGGAAGCCGACATCACCTACGAAGGCACGCACGACATCCACTCCCTGGTGCTCGGGCGCTCGCAGACCGGCTTGCAGGCGTTCTATTGAGCGCGACAGGCCGCCGGGCGCAGTGCGAAGCACTGCACCAGTGCCGGTCCGGCGCTTGCCGTCTTCCGCGGCCGGGGGTGCGGACATCGGTGTCCATCGGCCGGATGCGCGAAGCTGCCGCCAGCGGCCTTGGTGTTTGCCGCCGTGCGCGCTGCGCAGACCTCGGGGTTCCTACAATCGACGCCATGACTGCCAACCCGCCCCGCGTCGAGCCAAGCTCGTTCCTGACCCTGCACTACCGGCTCTCCGGTGCCAAGGGTGACGTCATCAACACCTTCGGCGGCAAGCCGGCCACCCTGTCCATGGGCAGCGGCGCGCTGGCGCCGGCGATCGAGGCGTGCCTGATCGGCATGCAGGAAGGCGAACGGGCGAGCTTCACGCTGGCGCCGGGCGCGGCCTTCGGCGAGCGCCAGTCCGAGATGCAGCAGTGGGTGGCACGCAGCCTGCTGGAGCAACTCAGCGATCCGGATGTGCGCTACGAGGTGGGCGAGGTGGTGCAGTTCCCCACCCCCGACGGACAGGCCAGCTACGCCGGCACCGTGCTGCAGGTGCGCGACGAAGCCGACGGCCATGGCGTGCTGTTCGACTTCAACCACCCGCTGGCCGGCCAGGAGGTGGTGTTCGAGGTGCAACTGATCGGGGTCCTGTGACCATTGGTGCGGCCGAGAGCCTGCGGTTCACATGATCACTGGCTCCGAGATCGTGCTGGCCGAGCCGCGCGGCTTCTGCGCCGGCGTGGACCGCGCCATCGACATCGTCGAGCGCGCGCTGGGCAAGTTCGGCGCGCCGATCTACGTGCGCCACGAGATCGTGCACAACACCTACGTGGTGAACGACCTGAAGGCCAAGGGTGCGATCTTCATCGAGGACCTGGACGAGGTGCCGCCCGGCGCCACGCTGATCTTCTCCGCGCACGGCGTGAGCCGTTCGGTGCACGAGCAGGCGCGCGCGCGAGGCTTTCGCATCTTCGATGCGACCTGCCCGCTGGTGACCAAGGTGCACGTCGAGGTCGCCAAGCTGCACCGCGAGGGCTACGAATTCATCATGATCGGCCACGAGGGGCACCCCGAGGTCGAGGGCACGATGGGGCAACTCGATGGCGGCATCCACCTGGTCGAGGACGTTGCCGACGTGGCGCGCCTGCAGCCCGCGCAGACGGAGAAGCTCGCGCTGGTGACGCAGACCACGCTGAGCGTGGACGATGCGGCGCAGATCGCCGCCGCCATCAGGGCGCGCTTCCCGCGCGTGCGCGAACCCAAGCGGCAGGACATCTGTTACGCCACGCAGAACCGGCAGGATGCGGTGAAGCTGCTCAGCGCGCAGGTGGAACTGGTGATCGTGGTCGGCAGCCCGACGAGCTCCAACAGCAACCGGCTGCGCGAAGTGGCGCGCAAGCGCAAGGTCGAGAGCTACCTGGTCGACAGCGCCGACGAGTTGCAGACCGCCTGGTTCGAGGGCAAGCGGCGCATCGGCGTGACCGCTGGCGCCTCGGCGCCCGAGGTGCTGGTGCGCCAGGTGGTCGAGCGTATCCAGCAGTTGGGCGCGGTGTCGGTGCGCCGGCTCGACGGCGTCGTCGAGACCACCCGGTTCCCGCTGCCCAAGGGATTGAAGCTCTAGGCAGGGCAATGCGCCAGCCATTCGTGCGATGACGCGATTACGCAGTCCAGTGACGTTGCGCGGGAGGGTGATGCTGTGTCTGCTGGCACTTGCCGGCTTCTCCGTGCATGCGGCCGAGGTCAGCGTGGCGGTGGCGGCGAATTTCACCGCGCCGATGCACAAACTGGCCGCCCTGTTCGAGCAGGCCAGCGGCCACAAGGCCTTGCTGGCGTTTGGCTCCACCGGCAAGTTCTACGCGCAGATCCGCAACGGGGCGCCGTTCCAGTTGCTGCTGGCGGCCGACGAGCAGACGCCGGCGAAGCTCGAATCCGAGGGGCTGGCGGTGGCGGGCACCCGCTTCACCTACGCCGTGGGCAAGCTGGTGCTCTGGAGCGCCCAGCCCGCGCTGGTCGAGGCGCAGGGCGCCGTGCTGCGCACGGGCAGCTTCCGGCGGCTGGCGCTGGCCGACCCCAAGCTGGCTCCGTACGGCGTGGCGGCGGTGGAGACGCTCACCCGCATGGGCCTGCTTGCGCCGCTCACGCCCAGGCTCGTCTACGGCGAGAGCATCGCGCAGGCCTACCAGTTCGTGGCCAGCGGCAATGCCGAACTCGGGTTCGTCGCCCTGTCGCAGGTCTATGCGGACGGCAGGATCGGCAGCGGCTCGGGCTGGATCGTTCCGTCCGACCTGCACGCGCCGATCCGCCAGGATGCGGTGCTGCTCAGGAGCGGCGAGCAGCAGGAGGCGGCGCGCGCGCTGCTGGCGTTCCTGCGCAGCGACGCGGCGCTGGCCGTGATCCGTTCGTTCGGCTATGGCCATTGAACTGGACCTCGCCGCGCGCCAGGCGATCGCGCTGACGCTGGAGCTGGCGATCTGCACCACCGTCGTGCTGCTGCTGCTGGCGCTGCCGCTGGCCTGGTGGCTTGCGCGCACGCGCTCGCGCTGGCGCGGGCCGATCTCGGCGCTGGTGACACTGCCGCTGGTGCTGCCGCCGACGGTGCTCGGCTTCTACCTGCTGGTGCTGATGGGGCCGCACGGGCCGCTGGGCCAGGCGACGCGCGCGCTCGGCCTGCCGCCCCTCGCCTTCAGCTTCGGTGGCCTGCTCATCGGCTCCATCGTCTATTCGTTGCCGTTTGCGGTCCAGCCGCTGCTGCACGCGTTCGACACCATCGGCGCGCGCCCGCTGGAGGTCGCCGCGACCCTGCGGGCCCGCCCGATCGACGCGTTCTTTTCCGTCGCGCTGCCGCTGGCGCGCCCCGGCATGTTCACGGCGGCGATCCTCACCTTCGCCCACACCGTGGGCGAATTCGGCGTGGTGCTGATGATCGGCGGCAACATACCCGGTCAGACGCGCGTCGTCTCGACCTTGATCTATGGCCACGTCGAGGCGATGGAATATGCCCAGGCCCACGTGCTGGCCGGCGGCATGGTGGTGTTCGCCTTCGTCGTGTTGCTCGGCCTGGCCATGCTGCAGCGGCGCATGGGACACCTGTTCGCATGAATGGTGTCGAAGGATGCGCACGATGAGCCTCATCGGCGTGCGCCTGCGGCTCACCCGTGCTGCGTTCGCGCTCGACGTCGACCTGCAACTGCCCGCCGCGGGCATCAGTGTGCTGTTTGGCGCATCCGGTTCGGGCAAGACCAGCCTGCTGCGCTGCATCGCCGGCCTGGAGCGTGCACGCGACGCGTTCGTGCAGGTGCACGGCCAGGTCTGGCAGGACGACGCCAGCGGTGTATTCGTGCCGACCTGGCAACGCCCGCTGGGCTACGTGTTCCAGGAGCCTTCGCTGTTCGAGCATCTGGACGTGGCAGCGAATCTGCGCTACGGCCTGCGGCGCGTGGGCACGTCGGAGGCGCGCAGCATGCTGGAAGGCGCGATCGACCTGTTGGGCATCGCTCACCTGCTGCGCCGCCGTCCCGCCACGCTCTCGGGTGGCGAGCGCCAGCGCGTGGCGGTCGCGCGCGCGCTGGCCACGCAGCCGCGGCTGCTGCTGCTCGATGAGCCGCTCGCGGCGCTCGACCCGGCACGCAAGGCCGAGGCGCTGCCCTGGCTCGAACGGCTGCGCAGCCAGTCGCGCATCCCGATGGTGTATGTCACCCATGCCGTGCAGGAACTCACGCGGCTGGCCGACCACGTGGTGGTGCTCGACCAGGGCCGGGTGCACGCCCAGGGTCCGCTGGCCGAGGTGCTGTCGTCGCTGCAGCACCCGGCCCTGGCCGAGGAGGAAGTGGGCGCGCTGCTCGACGGCCGGGTCGTCGAGCGCGACGAACACTGGCACCTGTGCCGGTTGCAGTTCGATGGTGGCAGCCTGTGGATGCGCGATGCCGATCTGGCGCTCGGGCAGCTTGCCCGGCTGCGCGTGCTGGCCAGCGACATCAGCCTGTCCGCCGTGCAGCCCCTGCCGTCGAGCATCCAGAACGTGCTGCAGGGCCACATCGACGCGTTCGCCCCTGATCGCCATCCCTCTCAGGTACTGGTGCGCGTGCGCCTGGGCGCCAGCCATCTGCTCGCCCGGCTCACCGCGCGTGCGTTCGCGCAGCTGCAGCTGGTCCAGGGCCAGCCGGTGTGGGTGCAGGTGAAGTCGGTGGCGCTGGTGTATTGAGCCAGCGCCACTACACTCTCCACGCGCTGCGGCATTGCCGATGGGGCCGATCCACAGGAGGGTGACTTGAACAAGATGGAGCGCGTGCGTGCGGCCTTGCGCGGGGATGCGGTGGATCGTCCACCCTATTCGTTCTGGACGCATTTCCCGGGCATCGACCTCGACCCTGAACGGCTGGCGCGCACCACGGTCGATTTCGCGCGCGAGTTCGATCTCGATTTCGTCAAGGCCATGCCCAACGGGCAGTTCTGCACCGAGGACTGGGGCGTGGTGTCGGACTTCAGCGACGTGGCCCAGGGGGGCGTGGCGCGGGTGGTGGAGCCGGCGATCCGGCAGGCGGGCGACTGGGGCGCGATCGGGCGTCTGGATGTCACGCGCGGCGCCTTTGGGCGCGAACTGGCACAACTGTCGATGCTGTGCGATGCACTCGGTGGCGAGGTTCCGGTGCTGGCAACTGCCTTTTCGCCGCTGACCGTGGCGCAGAAGCTGGCCGGCGCGCTGGACTACCGCGCCCATCTGCGAACCGACCCGGATGCGGTGCTGCAGGCGCTCGACGCGATTGCCGCCACCATGGCCGACTACGTTCGGGCGGCGATCGGGCGTGGCTGCGCGGGCGTCTTCTTCGCCACGCAGGAGTCGAGCGTGCGCCGCATGGACGTCGCCACCTACCGGCGCTTCGGCCAGCCCGGCGACCAGGTCGTGCTGGGGGCAGCGAAGGCGGGCTGGTTCAATGTGATTCACATGCATGGCGAGGACGTCATGTTCGACCTGCTGAGCACCTATCCGGTCACGGCGCTGAACTGGCACATCGGGGAGACGCCGCCCCTGTTGCGTGACTACGTCGCACGCGCGCAGCGCAAGCCGGTAGTGGGCGGCCTGCAGCGCATGGCGCTCACGCGGGGTGACCTGTCGACGCTGCAGTCGGATATTTCTGATGCGATGCAGGCGACCGCTGTGCGCGGCCTGTTGTTCGGGCCGGGCTGCGTGATCCGGCACCCGGTGGATCACGCGGTATTGCAGCGCGTGGTCCGGGAGATCCGGGCCGCAGGTGGCGCCTAGAATCCGCTGCGGATTTGCCCAGCTTCCCGTTGTGTTCCCATTCGATCGGAGTCCAGATGAAATACAAGGCATTCGTCAACTTCCTTGCCGCTGTGGCCGGCATCGCACTGATTGGCCCGTCGGCGACGGCGCAGACCTCCGCGCTCGATGGCAAGACACTGAAGATCGTCGTGCCCTTCGCCCCGGGCGGCGCACAGGACGTGATTGGCCGCTATATCGGTACCACGCTGGCGGCCAGGACCGGCATGACGGTGGTAGTCGACAACAAGCCTGGCGCGGGCGGCGTGATCGCGGCCGACGCGGTCGCCAAGGCGGCGCCGGACGGGACGACGGCCCTGATGGCCAGCGGCGGTGCGATCTCCATTGCGCCGCACCTGATCGCCAAGTTGAGCTACGACCCGCTGCGCGACTTCGTCGCGGTGGCGATGGTGGCCGACACGCCGATGACACTGGCCGTGCGCGCCCAGAGCCCCTACGCCAGCATGGCCGACCTGCTGCGCGACGCCAAGGCGCGGCCTGGCCAGGTCAGCTTTGCGTCGACGGGCAACGGAACCGTCTCGCACCTCACGGGCGAACTGCTGGCGCAGTCGGCCGGCGTGAAACTGCTGCACGTGCCCTATCGTGGCGCCGCGCCGGCCATGACCGACCTGGTGGGCGGGCAGGTGGCGACGATCGTCACCAGCAGTGCCTCGATCGACCCGATGGTCGAGTCCGGCAAGGCCCGTGTGCTGGCGACCTTCACCAAGTCACGGCTGGACGCGATGCATGGCGCGCCGACCATGACCGAGGCCACCGGGATCGCCGGACTGGAAGTTCCGGTGTGGTCCGGATTGCTGCTGCCGGCCAAGACGCCGGCGGCCATCGTCGAGCGCCTGTCGAGCGAACTGGTGGCGATCTGCAAGCTGCCCGAGACGCAGGCGCGCTTCAAGGGTCTGGGCGCGACCGCTGCGTGCGGCAATTCGAAGGAACTGGAGAAGGTGATCAACGACGATTACCAGCGTTGGGGCAAGGTGATCAGGCAGGGCAACATCAAGGGCGAGTGAGCGGAGCGCGCGATGCGGGTCGGCGTGGTCGGGGTCGGTGCCATCGGGCTCGCGATGGCGGCCTGGCTCGTGCGAGACGGGCACGGCGTGCGCATGTGGTCGCCGCGCGCGGTGCCCGGCGCCGGTGCGCGGGCCGCCGAACTGACGGCCAGCGGTGTCGTCGAGGCGCGCACGCAGGTCGTGCTGGACGACGATCCGGCCGATCTGGTCGGGCACAGCGACGTCATCCTGATTGCGCTGCCGCTGAATGCGCACCGGGGCGCGATGGACGCGCTGCTGCCGCATCTGCGCGATGGCCTCACGGTGATCGTGAGTTCCATGGCGTCGCTCTCGGCGCTCCATCTGTTCGAAGCCGCCCGAGCGGCTGGTCGCGCGATCACCGTGGCGAGCCTGGGCACCACGGTGCTCACGGCACGCCGCGAAGGGCCGATGCGGGTGCGCGTGCTGGCGCGGCGCAGGGAATTGCGCGTGTCGAGCCTGCCGCGGGCGCAGCAGGCGCCGGTGCTGAGCCTGTGCGCGGCCTTGTTCGGCGACGGTTTCAGCGCTGAGAGCAACGCGCTGGCGACGACGCTGTCCAACATCAATCCGATCGCGCACGGGCCGCTGGCGCTGTTCAACTGGACCCGCATCGAACGCGCCGAGGCCTGGCCGCAGTACCACTACCTGACGCCGCGCGTGGCGGCGGTGATCATGCGCCTCGAAGCCGAGCGACTCGCGCTGGCGCAGGCATTCGGCGTGCAGGTGCGCGGCATCGAAGCGCATTTCGCGCTGTCCTTCGGCACCCGGTCGCAGGGCTTGGCGGCGATTGCCGAGGAACTGCACGCCCAACGGGGCGGACCGAACGGGCCGGTCGAGGTCGACACCCGCTACCTGTCCGAGGATGTGCCGTTCGGCCTGCTGTTCCAGTCCGCCCTGGGGCGGATCGCTGCGCTGCCCGTGCCGGTGTGCGACGCCATCTCGGCGACTGCGTCGCTGGTCGTCGGCCGCGACTTTGCGGCGCAGAACGACCTCATCGCGCCGCTAGGCCTGGCGCACGAGACGGTGGACGGGTTGCGCGCCAGGGTCAATGCCTGACGCGGTGCGCGCCGGCGCGTTCGAAGTTCCACCGACGCGGCCGTTGCCGCTGGCCACGGCCGGACTTCGGCCGCACAGGCTCAGGGCGCCCAGACCCCGCCGTTGACGTGCAGCACCTGGCCGGTGATGTAACTGGCCGACGGGCTGGCCAGGAACAGGATCGGCGCGGCGATTTCCTCCGGGTTGCCCAGGCGCCGCAAGGGCACGCCCAGCGCATACTTGTCCGGGTTCAGGTTGCTTGCGCGCGGCCCGCGCCCGGTGCCTCCGTCCAGGAACGGGGTCTGGATCAGGCCCGGCGAGATCACGTTCACCCGGATCTCGGGCGCGCACTCGGTGGCCAGCGCCTTGCCGAGCGAAACCACGCCCGCCTTGGCCGCTGCGTAGGGAGCAAAACCGCGCACCGACACCAGGTGGGCGAAGGTCGACGCGATCAGCACCATGCTGGCGTTGCGGCCCTTGCGCAGCAGCGGAATGGCCGATCGGGCCGCCAGGAAGACGCCGCGCACGCAGCAGTCCGTGATCTCGTCCCACTCCTTGACCGACAGGTTCTCCACCGTGATGCGCTCGCCCGTGTAACCGGCCAGGTTCACCAGGCAATCGATGCTGCCCCAGGTCGCGGCAATGCGCTCGAACGCCGCGACGACCGACTGCTCGTCACTCAGGTCGCAGGCGATCGCCGCCACGCCGGCGCGCGGAGGCGACTGGTCGATCGAACGCGCGAGGTCGAGCACCGTCACCGACAGTTCGGCCGCCAGCGCCGCCTCGACCAGGGCCCGGCCCATGCCGCCGCAGCCGCCGACCACCACCATCTTCGTGCCGGCCGGCGGCATGTTCGTCATCTGCTTCATGGTCATCGTGTTCCTCGTGTGTCGTGTGCTGTGTTCATGCGAGGCGCAGGCCGGTACCGGTCGCGCTGCGTGGAAGCGGCATCCCGCGATGCCTGCGAAGCCGTGCTGCCGTGCAGCACGGGTCCCGCGGCATTGTTGCCGCTGGAAGCGGCCGGGTCGTCTTCGGCCACTGCCTTTTTTAGGCACTCATCACTAAGTCATGCGCCCCACGGCCGCAGGATGCAACTCCCCGTGATGCCCCCGTCCCAGCGCAGTCGCAGGGCCTGCTTGAACTCCGTGAGCGGGAGCACGTGCGAGATGTACGGCCGGATGCGGCCTTGCCCGACCCATTGCCAGATCCTCGCCAGCCGCTCGGTGCGCAGCGCGGGGTTCTGCGCCACCGCGATGACGGCCGGGCAGCCCAGCACCGAGAGACTCTTCATCTGGATGATGTTGGTTGGCAGCAGATTGGCGTTGGGTGCGCCGCGCTGCCCCTTGCCGCGTGCCACGGCCGGCGTGGAGGTCCAGCCCACGATCAGGAAGCGCCCGCCGAATGCCATGCTGCGCAGGCATTCCAGCGAGGTGGCACCGCCGACCGTGTCGTACACCACGTCGACGCCGCGCCCGCCGGTGAGCGCCTTCACTTCGTCGCGAAAACGCCGCACGCCGGTCGGATCCGCCGCATCGCGTGCATGGATCACGTGGTCGGCGCCGTGCGCGCGCACCGTCTCCAGTTTGGCGTCCGAGCGGCCGGTGGCGATCACGGTGGCGCCCAGCAGCCTGGCCAGTTGCACCGCGGCCATCCCGGTGGAGCCCGATGCACCGGTGATCAGCACGGTCTCTCCGGGCTGGAGTTGCCCGCGCGTCACCAGGCAGTGGTAGGCGGTCTCGTAGTTGCCCAGCAGGCAGCAGGCCTCGTCGAACGAAAAACCCGCCGGGATGCGATGCAGCGCCTGCTGCGGCACCACGGCGTAGGAGGCAAAGCCGCCTGCGCCCTGGTAGTCGCCGTAGGAGCGCGGCCCGACCTGGAAGAAGTCCGCCAGCACGCGCTCACCCACCGCCACGCGCGCCGGATCGACCTGCGCGCCGACCGCCAGCACCTCGCCGCTGTACTCCATGCCCGGCGTGTAGGGCGGACTGGGCATGTGCTGGTATTGCCCGCTGGTCATCAGCAGGTCCACCCAGGCCACCGCCACGCTGCGCACGGCGATCAACACCTCGTGCGGCTGCAGGCTGGCGATGTCGGGGGCCGGCATTGGTTCGAGCCGGATGAATTTTTCGATCGCCTCCAGCGGGTCCTCGGCGAACTCGGTGACGACGACGCGTTGTCCTGCCTGCATGGGAGCGGTCCTGGAAGTCGGTGAAGACGATCAGTCTAGTGGACGGCCTGCCATGTTCAACGTTGCGCGCTGCAAGGCTTTGCGTCGGCCATGCAGGATGATCGTCTTGCCGATGGTACGCTCGGCTCCCGAGCCGCGCGCTGCGGGTGTGCCGCACTGGATGCTCCGTTTGCTTGCCCAAATAGAATCAGGACGGCCGCATGGTGCCGGGCGTGCAGATCATGATCCCGCAGTGGGTGGGTTGCAGGCGCCTGTCAATGCGGAGCCGTTCGGCATGTGTACGTGCGCTGCCGCCTGGACACCGCAGCACCGCCAGCACCAGCACCTCGAACCATCCCGCGCCGGACTCGACTGAGCCATGAACATTCCCGTTGAAACTTCGCATGCCGCGGGTTCGCCCACCGAACCCCGCCTGACCTCGCTCTCGCACGGCGGCGGCTGCGGCTGCAAGATCGCGCCTGGCGTGCTGTCCGAGGTGCTGCGCAGCACG
>JBDHRZ010000039.1:0-13265 GCA_039807845.1 Rhodoferax sp. | reverse complement strand
GGCAGCGCCGACTTCCCCGTGTCGGTGTCCGACTACCACCTGCCGATCGGCCCGGCCACGAACGGCAAGGTGAACTGGGAAGCCGCCATCGGCACCGGCGGCTATACGCTGGTAACGCACGAACGCGGCGTGAAGATCGTGCTCAGGCGCAACCCGAATTATTGGAAGAGCGGACGTGCCTGGTTCGACGAAGTGGAGTTGCTGCATATCGCTGACATGGCTGCGCGTATGAACGCGATCGTCTCGGGCCAGGTCGACGTGATCGGCAATCCGGACGTCAAGACGCTCCCTTTGCTGCAGCGCAACAAGGATCTCGTGGTGGACGAGCACGTCGGCACGCAGCATTTCACGATGCCGATGTTCACCGACGTGGCGCCGTTCAATGACCTCAACGTGCGGCTTGCGCTGAAACATTCGCTGGATCGCAAGGCGATGGTGCAGACCATCCTGCGCGGCCGTGGCCGCCCGGGCAACGACAGCCCGATCACGCCGGCCAACGTGTATTTCAACGAAGCGGTGCAGCCGCGCCCGTACGACCCCGAGAAGGCGAAGTTCCACCTCAGGCAGGCGGGCCTGAGCTCGCTCAAGGTCGACTTGTCCGCGAGCGAGGGAGCATTCATCGGTGCGGTCGACACCGCCGTCATGTTCAAGGAGCAGGCGGTCAAGTCGGGCATCGACATCAACGTGGTGCGCGAGCCCGCCGACGGCTACTGGACCAACGTCTGGCGCAAGAAGCCGTTCTGCATGTGCTTCTGGGCCGGACGCCCGACCGAAGACTGGATGTTCAGCCAGGTCTACGCCAAGGGCACGCCGTACAACGACACGCACTGGGACAACGAGCGCTTCAACAAGCTGCTGGTGGAGGCGCGCGCCGAACTCGACACGAACAGGCGGCGCGTGATGTACGGCGAAATGCAGCAACTGGTGAGCGACGACGGCGGCGTGATCATCCCGATGTTCTCCAACATCCTCAATGTGCGCTCGACCAAAGTGACGCACGGCCAGCACGTCGGCTCCAACATGTCGTTGGATGGCTGGAAGTGCGTGGAACGCTGGTGGTTTGCATGACAACGATACGTCTGCCGGCGTCCCGGCGTCCGGCGCCGTGACGGCCGACGAGCTGCAGCAACGCCGCCAGCGCAACCTGCAGCGCCTGCTGCGGCCGCGCTCGGTTGCGCTGGTGGGCGGACGCACGCTCGCACCGGCCATCGCGGTGCTGCGCCGCTGTGGTTTCGACGGAGCCCTGCATGTGGTCAATCCGCAGCATGCCGAGATCGCCGGCGTGCCCTGCGTGGCGACCATCGCCGATCTGCCGCAGGCGCCCGACGCGGCGTTCCTGTCGGTCAACCGCCAACGCACCGTGGAGGCGGTGCGCGCGCTCGCCGAGCGGGGCGCGGGCGGGGCGATCTGCTTTGCCGCCGGCTTTGGCGAGATGGGCGCGCAGGGTCTGGCGCTCGAACATGAATTGGTCGCGGCGGCGCGGGACCTGGCGCTGGTCGGGCCCAACTCGAACGGCCTGCTCAATCGCCTCGATGGGGTGGCCCTGTGGCCGATCGACACGCCCCACGCCGGCCGCCTGGCGTCCGGCGTGGCCATCGTCGCGCAGTCCGGCGGCGTGGCCGGCATGTTGTTGCGCGACCGGCGCGGCGTGCAGCCGGCGCTGGTCGTCTCCACCGGCAACCAGACCCTGCTCGGTCCGGCCGACTGGCTGCAGGTGCTGGCGCAGGACGCACGCGTGCGCGCCGTGGGCCTGTTCGTGGAAGGGCTGGGCGACATATCCGCCTTGAGCAGGGCAGCCCGGGTGGCGCAGCAGCGCAGGCTGCCGGTGGTGGTGTTCAAGACCGGCAGCAGCGCGCTGGGCGCACAGATGACGCTCACCCACACCGGGTCGCTGGCCGGCGACGACGCGCTGTTCGACACCCTGTGCGAACGGCTGGGTTTCGTGCGTGCACGCAGCCTGGCGCAGTTCACCGAAACGCTCAAGGCGATGGACTGCTGGGGCACGCTGCGCGGCCGGCGTACCGTGGTGGTGACGGTGAGCGGGGCCGCACGCACCTTGTTCGCCGACGCCGGAGCCGAGGCGGGCCTGGAATTTCCTCCCCCGTCGGAGCGCATGGCGCAGGCGCTGCGGCCCCAGTTGCCCGAGTTTGCGCATGTGTCGAATCCGTTGGACTTCAACGCCGCCTATAGCGGGCTCACCGGACTGACGCTGGAGAACGAACCGGCGTTGCGGGAGTGCTTCCGCACGGTCTTGACCGACGCATACGACGTCGCCGTGCTGCACGCCGACTGGACCGAGTTCGGTGCCGAGGGTTCGCCGACGCTGCGCGCCTGGACGCAGGCCACGCGCGAGGTGGGCACGCCGGCGGCGCTGGTGTCGATGATGCCGGAGAACATGTCTGCGCAGGCGCAGGCGATCTGCCGTGCCAACGGGCTGGCCTGCCTGCAGGGGCTGGACGAGGCGCTGGGCGCGATCGCGGCGGCGGCCGCGCACGGTGTGCGCGATACGGCAGCTGCCATGGATGTATTGCCGCTTCCCGGGCCGGCCGCGCCGGGCCGCAACGTGCGCGTGCTCGACGAATGGGAGTCCAAGAGACGGCTTGCCGCTGCTGGCGTCACCTTTGCCGCGGGGCGCCGCGTGCCAGCCGAGGCGGTGCTGGATGCCGGCAGCGAGATCGGTTTTCCGGTCGTGCTCAAGGCGGTGTCGGCCGCTTTGCCGCACAAGCACCAGGCCGGCGCCGTGGCGCTGAACCTGGCCGATGCGCTGGCCCTGCAGCAGGCGCTCGAACGCATGGCGGCGACGCTGGCGGGTGCCGGGATCGTGCCCGATGCGTACCTGGTCGAACCGATGGTGGAAGGCGCTCTCGCCGAACTCATCGTCGGCATCAAGTCCGACCCGGTGTTCGGCCAGGCGCTCGTGCTCGGCGCAGGCGGCGTCGACACCGAGCGGCACGGTGACGTACAAGCCGTGCTGCTGCCGGCCGACGATGCCGAGCTCGCACGCGCGCTGGGCCGGTTGCGCATTGCCAGCGCCTTGAGCGGGCCCGTGCGCCTGGCCGTCTGTCGTCTGGCGCAGTGCGTCGCACGCTACGCACAGGAACATCGCGCGCAGTTGCTGGCGCTCGATCTCAATCCGGTCATCGTCACCATGGACGGCCAGTTGACGGCGGTAGATGCACTGATGCAGTGGCAGGACGCCGCCTGATCGCCGCGGATGGAATCATGGCCTGATGAGCGCCGCCGGGCCATTCCCAAGGCGCTCAGCCCGACAGTGCGCAACACGGAGGGTAGCCTCATGAGCACCGACACGATCAAGGGCATCCGCGGCCCCGACTACGCGGTGCCGGTGGAGCGCGGAGCGATCCGCCAGTTCGCGCGCAGCCTGCATTCCTCGCACCCGGATTGGCTGGTCGACCCGCGCGCGGTCGTGCCGCCCACCTTCCTGTTGTCGGCCGGTTACCACTGGGGCTACATCCTGGAGCGGCCGCCGGCCGGATCGGCGCTGGCGGCGATCGACCAGAGCCGGGGCATGGGCACCGACGGGGAGCAGGAGTTCCTCTATTGTGGCGAGCCGCCGCGCGCGGGCGACGTGCTCACGGCCAGCACGCACGTCGCCGACCACTTCTACAAGCAAGGGCGCGCCGGCGGCAGGCTGGAATTCTTCGTCATGCAGACCGACTTCCACGACGCGCACGGGCGCCTGGTGGCACGCTGGCGCCCGACCTCGATCCGCACCGAGAGAGCCCCGGCCGGTCCGTCGTCTGTCGCAACGGCTCCGTCTGCGCTGCCAGGGCATGTGCCGCGCAGTGCCTATTTGCGCCGCGACGCCGACCGCTCGCAACTCGATCGCATCACGGCGGCGCGTACGCAGGATCTGCGCATCGGTGCCGGCCCGGCCGCGATCACCATGCCGCCGCTCACCCTGACCGAGATGATCCGCTACCAGTGTGCCTCGGGGGAAGACAGCCCCGGCCACCACGACGCGCTGGCGGCGCAGGCGCACGGCTACCCGGACTGTTTCTCGGTGGGCATGCAGCACGCCGGTATCCTGGCGACCATGGCTGCACACTGGCTCGGCCCGCAGAACGTGCGGCGCTTCAAGGCCAGGTTCCTGGCTACCGTCTGGCCCGGCGACACCCTGCGCTACGAGGCGCGCGTCACCGCCCTCGGCCAAGGCGACGAAGGACCGACCGTGGAACTCGCGCTGACCTGCTCGCGCGATGGCGCGCCGCTGGTGACGGCCACGGCCTGCTTCGTACACCCGGGGTGCACGATCGGCTAGCAGTTCGACAGACTCCCGGGAGCCCGACAGGCTCCAGGTGCACTGTTTCGTGCTGGTCGGCAAACAGGCGCCAGGCCACCGCGCACTGTCGATTTTCGTTACACATGCAACAGGAGTCGCCGGAAACACCGCTGTAAGCACCTGTAATTGCAGCAGATTTCTTGCCGGCATGATATTTGCATGTCGCGCCCTTCAAGAATTGCGGTCGAGCGCGTCAGACGAGTCGGTCTGCGGCCGCCGCACACGAACCGACAGTCCAGGGAGGGCTTCATAGTGGGATTTGCCACGCAGACGGTGTCGATACTCGTCGGCTTTGCGTTGCTGGCTTCGCTGTTCGTCTATCTCACGGTGCGCGACGCGGGCAACTGGCGGCGCAAGATGGAAGACATCCTGCTGCCGATCGGCTTTGCCCCCGTGAGCGTTCCGGCCGAACGCGCTGCGCTGGCGCAGTCGCTCGGCATCCTGCAACCGGCGCACACCGGCAAGCGACTGCTCCAGCATGCCTACCGGCGCCCGGATCCGGACGGCCGCTTCACCCTCTACGTCTGCGACTACTACTTCGGCAGCGCCAGCGGCCGGGCGCGCGGCGGCAACTGGCTGCTGGTGTGCCTGAGGTCCGACGCACTGGCACTGGCCCGGTTCATCGTCCACACCCTGCCGGCAGAGGCCGGCGCCTTCCACGGCCGGCTGTTCGCGCTGCTCGGTCAGGCCATCGACATGCCGGGCCTGCAGCGGCTGCAGACCGGCGATGCATCGCTCGACCAGCGCTGCCAGGTCTTCGTCCCCACAGGTGAGCGCACGCTCCCGTTGCCGGCCGCATTGTTGCGGTCGCTGGGCGATGTCGCCGGGGGTGCCAACGTGGACGCCGGGGGCGACATCCTGATCCTGTCGAGCATCGGCATGATGGCTGAGCGCATCCGGCAGGTGCTCGATCCGCAGAAGTTGCAGGCGCTGATGCAGGCCGCCACCGGCCTGTACGGCGCCCTGAGGGTCTGACGCGTGTCGGCCGCACCCGCGTCACTTGCCTGCCCGGTCGCGGCCCTGGGCACGGCGCGGCCGCTGCGTCACGCGAGCGCTGGCGGGTGGGCCGCGCCGGCAACGACGCAAGCGTGCACAGTGGTCCGACCGTGCCGGTTTGCGCTTGCGCAAATATCCTGCAACGACATCCTTTGCAGGTCCATTCGGACTATTGAAAGCAGGCGACTGCGGTATTACAAGCAGTCACAAGACGAAACATGCGCCAGCTGCTGCCGACCAGGTGGCCGCCGGGGCGTCCCGGCATATGTCCCGGCGGCTGCAGGGTCCTCGCCGGTGCGTTCGGGGTCACTGCGCCGGGCAGCGCGGCATCGAGTTTTTTGCAAGTTCATTCAAGGAGGTCGAACATGAACAACATCCACGGCAAGGTTCTTGCCACCATTGCGGGCGTGCTGCTTGCGCTCTCGGGGCAGAACGCCGCTTCGGCAGACTCGATCGATCTCACGGTGCAGGGTGCCGCCGGCCTGCCTGGCAGCGTCGTGCACCCCACGGTGACGTTCCCGCTGGACGGCTTCACGTTCGATTCGCTGACGCTCACGCTGACCTACGATGCCAGCGTCCTGTCGTTCCAGCCGGGTGCCTCGACCGTGTCCTACAACGGCCAGACCAGCCCATTCAACGGGCTGCCGAACTTCTTTGCCGGGCCGCCGCAGTCCGTGGGCGGTGGTCAGTCGCAGACGACGTTTGTCTCTTACACCTTGAGCGGGCCCACCATCGAAGGGCCGCTGGTCTGGACCGGCGCGTTCGAGCTGCTGCCGGCCATCGATCCCCGCTCCGTCCACCAGGTCACGATTTCCGGCCTGGTCTCGACTGGCCAACTGGTCGAGGAGCCCGCGTTCAGCGCGCAGTTCGCCATCGCCGCGGTGCCCGAGCCCGAGACCTGGCTGCTCTGGATCGGCGGCCTCGGTCTGCTCGCGGCCGGTGTGCGCAGACGCCAGCAGGGCACGCGCGCCTAGTCCGCGACCTCCACGCGACCGCTATCCATACCAGGCCCGCTCAACCTGATTCGGGCGCACCACCGCGCCGGAGGCAAAGATCATGAAGAACCTGCGCGACACCGTCGATGCTTCGTTCCACCACTCGCAGGTCGATACCCTGCTGCGTCGCTTCACGCGCGCCTGCGCGCGCCCGTTCGGCGCGGGCGGCCGGCCGCGGCAGCGCCGCAAGATCCTGTTCGAGCCGCTCGAGCCGCGCATGCTGCTGTCGGCCGACTTGCTGCCAGGGGCGGTGCAGGCACCGCCCGGGGCGCAGCCGCCGGTGCAGTTGCACCTGTCATCGTCGGGCCCGCCGCCGCAGATCCACTGGTCCGCGCAATCGTCCGCGGGTGCACAGGCGCTCACCACGAGCGGGCTGGTCGGCACATTCGACCTGGACAACTTCAGCTCGCCGCTGGCGCCGGTCGCACCGGTCGGCAGCACGGTGTATGCCGGCGGCGTGCAGGGCACGCTCGACTTCGACGGTGACGCGCACGATCTCACGATCACGCTCGACGCGGGCCAGAGCTTCAGCCTGCGCCTGAAGCCCGAGGCCGGCGTGCGTGCGAGCATCGAGGCGTTCGATCCGAACGGAGCCTCGCTCGGCTGGCTGGAGGCGGCCAACGCAGGTGACAGCCTGGTACTGCAGTCGCGCGCGGCCAGCGATGCCGGCACCTACACGGTGAGCGTCGCGAGCCTGGAGGGCGCGGGCGCCTACACCGTCGAGCTGTTTCTCAACGCCGCCATCGAGGATGGCGAAAACGACTCGTCCGCGCAGGCACAGAACCTCGACGATGTGTTCTCGGTGCTGCTCGACAGCGACGCGCTGCGCGGTTCGGTGGTGGGCGAACTCAGCGGGTTGCTGCCGCAGCGCACGCTGGCGTCCGAAGACTTCCAGGATGGCTCCGCGTTCTGGCAGCGCGTCGACGATGGCATCTGGACACTCGATACGCAGACAAACGGCGACGCAGGCATTTACCTGACAAGTGGCGGCGGCAGTAGCGGCGCGTCTTCCATGGCGAGCGCGGGCCAGATCAGCGCGCAGAGTTCCTCTGGCGAAGACAGCTATCTGTCCATGGTCGACGACCAGGACTACGACTACAGCGAGGAATGGGTCGACGACGGCGACGGTGGTGGTCATTGGGTGGAACATTTCCTTTACCACGAGTCGCTCAATCAGGCGACCTGGCGGGTGGACTTGCGCGGCACCACGCAGGCGCTGCTGCAGTTCCAGCAATGGGGCAACGACCCGTTCGGCAACCCAGTCGCCGAGGGCAGCACGTTCTACGACTCGGCGAACTTCGATGGCGTATCCCTCAGTGCCGACGGCCAGGTCTGGGTGGTGCTCGCGGGCTTCGATGCGCAGTACTCGGGTCGCCAGCAGTACAGCATCGACCTGGTGGCCGCCGCGGCGCAGGCCGGCATCACGCTGGGCGCCGACACGCAGATCCGTTTCCAGTCGTACAACCAGGGCGGCGATTTCGATCACGATCTGGGCTACCGGTACCGCAATTTCGACGACATCCGCATCATCACCGACCAGCAGCAGGTGTTGTTGCACCCGGTGTCCACCGACGCCTCCGGCACCGACTACTACAACGGTCTGCAGTTGCTGACCGACGGCGTGGTGCCGCGCGAGACGACGGACTTCGCCAGCGACCAGACGGTGTACTGGTTCGGCCAGGAGATCCCGGATGCCTTTCCCGGATCGGTGGAATCGCAGGGGTTTGCCCCCAGCGCGTCCGGTCCGGCCGGGCTGTCGTTCCAGTTCGACCTGGGCAGCCTGCAGCGCGTGACCGACCTGCAGCTTTCGGTGGACAACAACGACAGCTATGCCGTGGACTACTCGGCCGACGGCAGCCTCTGGAGCCGTCTGTTCACGATCTGGCCCGAGAATGGCGACGCGGGCGTGGGCATGGACACCTTCAGCAGTTGGAGCGGAAGCCCGGACTACGAAGCCGGCATCGACTTCGACCCGGTGATGGCGCGCTACCTGCGCATCTACGCCACCGGGGGCGACGGCGCATACGCCATCGGCGAGGTGCAGGCATTCACCGACGCCGTACTGGACCAGCAGGACTGGTACAGCCTGACACTGGACCAGGGCGAACTGGCCAGCTTCACGCTGGCCCAGCCAGACGCGGCCGCCAGCGGCGCCCTCTCGCTCGAACTCTACGACGCGAGCCTGGCGCTGATCACCGCCGGGCTGCCGGGCGCGGCGCAGGTGGGGCAGGCGATCGAGAATTTCCGCGCACCGGCGGCAGGCACCTACTACCTGCGCGTCGGGGCTGGTGCGGGCAGCGGCGCGTACGACCTCACGGCCGTGAAACACGCGCAGTTCGGCCCCGCCGCCCGGCAGGTGCAGGACCTCACGCTCACCCCGATCGTGCTCGACGCATTGGGCCAGGCGCGCTCGGGCATCCGGGTCGCGGTGCTCGATGGCGGTTATTCGAATTACCAGTTCGACCAGCTCGCGGACGACACCTGGTTCGACTTCAGCCCCACCCACGTCCGTCTCGACCAGATCGACACGCTGGAGGAACTGCGCCAGTTCGACACCCTGGTGGTGGGCGAATACGTCGACCCGTCCTATGTCAACCAGATCGCGCCCACGCTGCGCCAGTGGGTCGAGGGCGGCGGCGGCCTGGTCATGACCGGCTGGTCGCTGTATTACAACAGCCTGCAGTATGGCAGCGTCAATGCCGACCTGGACGCGATCGTCCCGGTCAATCTCAACACCTACACCGAATACGCGTACCAGGCATCGATCACGGTGGACGACGCGAACCACCCCGTCACCCAGGGGCTGAGCGAGATTTCCCCCGCCGGCTATTGGAGCAGTTACCTCGTGTATGGCGTGAACGGGGTCGATGACGGCGCCACCGTGCTGGGCAGTTGGAACGGCTGGCCTGCGATCGTCGTCGGCACGCCCGGCGCCGGACGCAGCGTGGTGCTGGCCCCGGACTATGCGAACAGTTACGGCTGGCAAACCGGGGCCGCCGACCGCCTGCTGGAGCAGGCCGTTGCCTGGAGTGCCAGGCCGTCGAACCGCTACACGATCAGCGCGAACGCCGGCACCGACCTGGTGGTCACGCTCGACCTGCTCGGCGCCGGTGCGGGTGAGCCCGGCAACACGCTCGTGCCGGTGCTCGAACTGTTCGACGCCAGTGGCACCCTGCTCGCCAGTGGCAGCACCGTGCTCGATGTCGCAGTGACGCAAGACGCACAGTTCACGATCCAGGTGCGCGGTGCGGGCAGTGGCGACTACCTGCTGCGCGCCAGCGCCGACCGGCCGGCGTTCGCGCAGCAACTGCACGTCGTGTCCTCCAGCCTCGACGGCGCCGAAGCGCTGCCCTACTTCCCGGGCTATGTCGATCTGCAGTTCGACGCGCCGCTGCTCTATACCAGCCTGGAGACGTTCGACCTGAGCGTCAACGGCGCGGCCGCGGACAGCTACCAGGTGCTGTCGCCGCTCTCCGTGCGCTTCTTCTACGGCAGTGCGCTGGCCGGCGACGGCAGCTACACGCTGCAATTGTTGGCGGACGGCCTGACCGACATCCACGGCAACATGAACGCGCCCTGGGGCCACACGTTCGAACTCGACACGCACGGACCGCAGGTCATCGCCAGCAGCGTGACCGAGGGCGCAACGCTCGCGCCCGGCGCGCAGACGATCACGCTCACCTTCGACGAAGACCTCGACGTCAGCTATCTCGACGCGGGCGACGTGAGCCTTCAGTCGGCCGCGAGCGGACAGACCATCGTAGCCGCGAGCGTGGCCTACGACGCGCAGACCCTCACGCTCACGATCGTGACGCCGGTGCTGGGCGAAGACCAGTACACGCTCAGGCTGCGTTCGGACTGGTACAGCGTCAAGGACCACGTGGGCAACGTGCTCGACGGCAACGCCGATGGCATCAATGGCGGCGACTACACCCTGAATTTTGGTGTCGACATCGACAGCGTCGCCTATCCGCCGATGCAGGCGCTGCCGCCCCTGGGCTCCATGGTCTACGACCCGGTCATCGCCGGCTACATGAACGGCACCGGCGACGTGGACGGCTACACCGTCAGCCTCGATGCGGGCCAGTTGCTCACCGTCGTCGCCGACGTGCGGGACGCCGGACTGCAGGTCCAGGTCAGCGTGATCGATGCAGACGACGACAGCGTCGTCGCGACGCAGACCGGTGCCGTCGGCGAGGGCGTGGTGCTGCAGACGCTGGCCGGCCTGCAGGGCAACTACCGGATCGCGATCACCAGCCTGGACGGGTCCGGCCGCTACGACTTCGCCCTGATCCTCAACGCGCTGCTGGAAGCCGAAGCGCTGCTCGGCGGTGCACACAACGACAGCGCGGCGGACGCGACGGACCTGGCCGGCAGCAGCATCGCGGTCGGCACCGGCGCGGACCGGCTCGCCATCGTCGGCACGCGCACCGGCGCGGCGCTCGCCGACGACGACTATTTCCGCGTCCACCTGGACGCGGGCAGCGTCGCCAGCTTCGCGCTCGACTGGGCGGAGTCCAGCTCCAGCGCGCTGACACTCGACCTGCTCGCTGCCGACGGCAGCCTGCTCACGCGCGGCGCGGACAACACGCGCAATGCGCGCGCATCGATCCAGGATTTCGTCGCGAGCGTGGCAGGTGACTACCTGCTGCGCGTGAGCGGCAGCGGCGAGGGCCGTTACAACCTGGTGGCCACGCGCGGCATCAGCCTGAACCTGCCTCCGGCCCGGCCGGGTGCACCGGCGCAGGACATCAGCCTGACCGGGCAGGTGCTGGGCGCGCTCGGTGGCGGCATTGGCGGCAGCAGCGGAATCATCGCGGTGCTCGATTCGCCCGACGGCTACCAGGACGGCGGACTGCGCGCCCTCGTCCAGCAGATCAACGACCACAGCTTCACCAGCCTCACGGCGGTCCTGGTACCGGTGAGCGGCGTCGACACGCTGGAAGAACTGCTCCAGTACGACGCGATCGTCATCGGCGGCACCGGCTATAACGGCAGCCAGTTCAACGCGGTTGCACACAACCTCAAGCCTTATGTCGAGGCGGGAGGCGGCCTGGTGCTCACGGGCTGGGGCATTCATGCCGCCGGCGGCCTGTCTGGCCAGGACCGGAGCGACTTCGACAGCGTGGTCCCGGTCAACACCGGCACCTACAGCTACTACGCGAACAGCGTATTGACGCCGGCGGGAACGCACCCGGTCGTCGATGGCGTGACGCCGTTTCGCGTCTCGAGCTACATCGAATATCCATACTATTCCCCCAGGCTCGACACGGGCGCCATCCTGCTCGCGGACATCGGCGGCAATGGCGTGCCGGTGGCGGCGGCCATGGAGGCCGGGCGCGGCCGTTCGGTCTATCTCGGTCCGATCTATGCCGGCGCGCCCAGTGCTTACAACACAACGGACCTGCGCAGTGGCGCCGCCGACCGCCTGCTCGAACAGGCGGTTGCATGGGCCTCGGGCAACCGCAGCCGTGACTTCCAGTTCCAGGCGCAGGCCGGTGCCGAACTGGCCATCACGCTCACAGTGCCGGTGGACGGACCCGGCGAGCCGGTCAACAACCTGGTGCCCGCGCTCGAGCTGCGCGGGCCCGACGGCAATCCGGTCACGCTGCAGGGCAGCGACGGCAACTGGACCTGGACGGCGACGCAGGACGGCAGCTACACGCTGAAGGTGCGTGCGGTGTCGGGGGCAGGCAGCTACGTGCTGCGCGTCGCTGGCACCCGCACCGACTTCAATACTCCGCCGACGGTGGTCGCCACCAGCGTGCCCGAGGGCGCGCGCCTGAAGGCACTGCCGGGCAGCCTGACGCTGGATCTGTCCGAGAGCGTGCTGGCGGGTTCGCTCGGTGTCGACGACCTGACGATCGACGGCGGCACCGTCACCGGGGTGGAGATGCTCGACGGCGACAGCGTGCGCTTCCTGCTCGCGCTGCCCGCTGTCGACGGGACCTACCACTACACCCTGCGCGCGGGCGGCCTGATCGATTTGCAGGGTGCCGGCAACACGGCCTACAGCGGCAGTTTCGTGCTCGACACCACGGCGCCGCGCGTGGTCTCGCAGGCGCCGCAGGTGCAATCGCTTTCGCCGTTCTCCAGTTGGTCGGTCACGTTCAGCGAGGCGCTCGACCCGGCCACCGTGCAAACCACCGACTTCGTGCTGCGCAACCCGGGCAACGGCAACGTGTATATCAACAGCGCCACGCTGTCCGAGGACCGCATGACGGTGACGCTGGGCTTCAACGGCCAGTACACGCAGGGCAATTACACGCTGACGGTGGGCACGGACATCTACGACGTTGCGGGCAACCGGATGGACCAGGACGCCGGCACGGCGGGCAACCAGGCCTATGTGGGCACGGTCCAGGTTGCCTCGCCCGACCTGTCGCCGACCGCGATCAGCGTGCTGCTGCCCGACGGCAGCGCGATCCCGGAGGGCGGGGTTGCGCTCGGTGGCCAGGTGCTGGTGCGCTGGACGGTGCAGAACGTCGGCACCGACGCCGCGCGCGCGAACTACTGGTACGACAGCCTGTGGCTGTCCACCGACACGCAGCCGGCCGGTGACATCTGGCTGGGCGGTTACATGGTCGATGTCGACCCTGGGAACACCGTCGGGCTGCCGGCGGGTGCCAGCTACACCATGTCGGCGCTGGTCACGCTGCCGTTGAACGACAGCGTCAGCCCGGGCAACTTCCACATCCGGGTGCAGGCGGACAACTATGGCACGTACAGCTACAACTGGCAGCCGGAAAGCAACGAAAACAACAACGCGCTCTACAGCGAAGGGTTCACGGCGGCGCTGCCGCCGCTGCCCGACCTGACGATGAGCGACATCACGGCGAGCGCCGTGATCGAGGCCAGCAAGAACGTGACGATTTCCTGGACCGTGCACAACCAGGGCGGTGCAGCAGTCAGCGGCGGCCGCTACGACCGCATCGTGCCCTCGCAGGACCAGGTGTTCGGCAACGGGGACG
>JBDHRZ010000038.1:0-13279 GCA_039807845.1 Rhodoferax sp. | reverse complement strand
CTCGTCGAGCGCCCGGCCTTCGGCCTGCTGATGCGCGAGCTGCTGACCAAGTTCGACCACGTCGTCGTCGACACCCCGGCCGCCTGCTACGGCAGCGACAGCGCCGTCATCGCCGCCCGCAGCGGCGCCGCCCTCGTCGTCGCGCGCCGCAACAAGGCGAGCGTGGCCACGCTGCAGGACCTCGTCGCCAACCTCGCCGAAACGCCGGCCGCGCTGGCGGGGGTGGTCTACAACGAGTTCTGAACCCCGCCATGCCAGCCGCGCCGGGCCGACTCGACCCCCATCCCGCGCCGGCCCCAGGCCAGGCGAGGGCACCGCTGCTGCCCGCGGGGCTGGACTGGTTCGTCGCCGCCGCGCTCGCCGCCGGGCTGCTGCTGCTCTACCTGCCGGCCTACGCCGAGCTGGCCCGCACCATCTGGGCCACCGACGAGCAGGGCCACGGCCCCATCATCCTCGCCGTCAGCCTGTGGCTGATCTTCATGAAGCGCCACGCGCTGGCCGCCCTGCCCGCGCGCCCGGTGGCCCTGCTCGGTTGGCCGCTGCTCGTCTTCGCGCTGCTGCTCTACGCCTTCGGCCGCTCGCAGGACATCATCATGTTCGAGGTCGGCTCGCAGATCCTGCTGCTGGCTGCACTCCTGCTCGTCTTCAAGGGCTGGGCTGCCCTGCGCCTGCTCTGGTTCCCGCTCTTCTTCATGCTCTTCATGGTGCCGCTGCCCGAGGCGCTGGTGGCCGCCGTCACCGGCCCGCTGAAGTCCGCCGTTTCCGCCGTGGCCAGCGAGCTGATGTACCGCGCCGGCTACCCCGTGGCGCGCAGCGGCGTCATCATGAACGTCGGCCCCTACCAGCTGCTGGTGGCCGACGCCTGCGCCGGCCTCAACAGCATGTTCACGCTCGAGGCGCTGGGCATGCTCTACATGAACCTGATGAAGTACACGAATGCCACGCGCAACCTCGTGCTCGCGCTGCTGCTTATCCCCACCGCGTTCGTCGCCAACATCGTCCGCGTCATCATCCTCGTGCTCGTCACCTACCATTTCGGCGACGCCGCCGGCCAGGGCTTCGTGCACGGCTTCGCCGGCATGGTGCTCTTCCTCGTGGCCCTCATGCTGATGCTGCTGCTCGACCGCATCCTCGGCCTTTTCCTGCCGGCGCAGCGCCGCGCTCACGCGGGGGCCGCATGACCTCGCCCGCACGCCGCAAGGCCGCCGCCTTCCTGCTGCTGTCGCTGGCCTCGGCCGCGGGCGCCGTGGCCTGGCGGCCGACGCAGCGCCTGGCCGACACGCGCCCGCGCGTGGACCTCGAGACGCTCTTCCCCAAGGCCTTCGGCGACTGGCGGGTCGATGACCGCACGCCCGCGCTGCTCGTCTCGCCGGACCAGAAGGCGCTGCTCGACAAGATCTACAACCAGACGCTGGCGCGCACCTACGTCAACGGAAAGGGCGAGCGCATCATGCTGAGCGTGGCCTACGGCGGCGACCAGTCCGATGCCACGCGCGCGCACCGGCCGGAGGTGTGTTATCCGGCGCAGGGGTTTCAGATCTCGGCCGATACCCGCGGCGTGGTCGATCTGCCCAGCGGCCCGCTGCGCGTGCGGCGCCTGGTCGCACGGCAGGGTGGGCGCAACGAGCCGATCACTTACTGGATCATGGTCGGCGAGCGTGCGGTGCTCACTGGAACGGAGCAGAAGCTGGCGCAGCTCTCGTACAGCACGAGGGGCGTCGTGCCGGATGGGATGCTGGTGCGGGTGTCGAGCATCAGCACGGAGACTGCACAGGCATTCTCGTTGCAGCAGTCCTTTGTCGTCGATCTTGCCGCAGCCTTGCCGCCGCAGCAGCGCACGGCCGTGGTGGCGAATTCGAGCGACTGAGCCCGCCTTGATCGTTCGCGCAACACCAAGCTCGATCCGACCATGACTCTTGTCGCATCGCTGCGCCGTCACGGAACGTCAACGCGCCCGTCCTTGCCGGCCCGGGCGTTGAGGGCGCGCACGCGTGCACCCTGGTTGCTCCTGCTGGGTGCGTGCCTGCTTGCGATCTTGACGGGGCTGATCGCGACCACGGCCAGCCCCATCGCCATCGGCCTCTTCGCCGGCAGCATCGCCGGCATCGCCTTGCTTGGCTATCCCACTCTCTGCCTCTGGCTGGTGCTCGTGGGCACTCTGGTGATCGGCGGACTGATCGCGCAGTTCGCACCGGCCCTTGCCAAGGCGAACTGGTTGTTTTCGATGCTGGGTTTTCTCTTGCTGTTGAGTGCCATGGGCATCGCCATCACGCGCCGATCGAGCGACCGGCCGCATGTGCCCTGGTGGGGGTGGTTTGGACTGAGCCTCCCACTCTATGCAGTGCTGGTGGCAGTGATCAACCAAGTGCCTACGCTGGAGTTCCTTGCGGGCTTCAAGCGCTATTTTCAGTATTGGGGCGTGTTCGCCTGCCTCGCCCTGGTCATGTTGAAGGGCAGCACCTATCGCAGCATCGTGCGCTTCCTGGTGGCGCTGGCACTGGTTCAAGTCTTCTTTGCCGCCTACCAGCGCGTGTTCGTTGTTCCCCAGCGCATCGGCATGGGCGGTGGCGTGGTGGCCATCGACGCCGTGTCGGGCACCTTCGAGTCGAGTTTCACCGGCGGGGGGTCGAGCTCGGTGCTGGTCTTCTTCCTCCTGATCGTTTTCGCATTCGAACTGCGGCTGTGGCTGGACGGCGGCTCGAGCGGCCCGCGTGCACTGGTCGCCTCCATCCTGCTCCTCATGCCCTTGGCGCTGGGCGAAACCAAGGTGGTGGTCGCCTTCCTCCCCACCGTTCTCGTCTGCGCGCTGCTTCTGGACTTCAAGCCTCATCCGGTTCGCGCCTTGCTGCTGCTCGTGGCCGGTGCGGCCGCGACGGTCGCCTTGGCCTTTCTCTACCTGCTCCTCAGCGCCAAGGCCGGGCAATCGTGGCAGACGGTCATCGACAACGTCATTGCCTACAACTTCGGAAGCGTGGGCTATCACAGCGCCTCGGGCTTGAACCGCAGCACCGTGCTTTCGTTCTGGTGGAGCCAGCAGGGCGTGGGTGATCCGCTTGGCTTCCTCTTCGGGCACGGCCCCGGTGCTTCGTACAGCGGTGACGGGTCCCTGGTGCCCGGCACGCTCGCCTTGCGCTACCCGGGGCTGGCCATCGGGTTCACGACGCTGTCTGCCTTGTTGTGGGATCTCGGCGTGTTGGGCATGGTCGTCTTCGTCGTCTTCAACCTGGCCGCGGTGCTGGCCATCGGGCGGGCGGCGCTGCGCCTTCCGAGCGGCGTGTCTCGGAGTCTGGCGGTCGCGGTGCTCGCAGGGCTGTTGATGAACCTGGTGCTCTGCTTCATGGGCAACTCGGCCACTGCGCTGCCGAGCCATGCGACCTTGTATGCGCTGCTGCTTGGCGCAGCCGTCCTGATCAGCCGGCAGGCGCGCCGAGTTGCGCTCCCCTGATTTCATGGGGCCGGACACCCCGCTCCGCGTGCTCTACGCGCCCGCGGAGACGCACCCCAGCTTTCGCGCCGACGTGGCCGTGCTGTTCGGCAAGTACCTGCCGCGCCTGGGCGTGCACTCGGATCTGTTGACGCTTCATGCCGTCGACCCGGTGCCTCCCTGGGGCGGTGGCGAATGCCTGACGCGCCTTGGCCCGCCGCGCGGTGCACGGCGCCATCTGCTGAGCGTCTTGAACGACGTTCGCATGCTCTGGCTGGCCCGCCGGGGCTATCGCTGCGTCATCGTGCGCGACAAGTCGCTTGGCGCGCTGCTGGGGCTCGTCGCCGCGCGTCTGGCGGGCATTCCCTTCGTCTATTGGATGTCCTTTCCGATGGTCGAGGCCTGGGCCGTCTTCGCGCGCGAGCGCCGCCACGAAGTGGGCTGGTCGCGCTGGCTTGCCGCGAAGTGGCGTGCCACCGTCTTGCGTCGACTGCTCTACCGTGTCGTGCTGCCGCGCGCGCGTCACGTCTTCGTGCAGAGCGACACCATGCTCGCCGAGATGGCGAGCAAGGGGTTCGATCCCGCCCGGATGTCGGCCGTGCCTATGGGCATCGACACCGAGGCCTTGCCCAGGTCGGCCCCGTTGGCCGATCAGACGGCATCGCCGCACGAGTCGATCGCCCCGACCTTCGTCTACCTGGGCACGCTCAATCGCCTCCGGCAGCCCGAACTGATGATCGACGCCCTGGCCATTCTTCGATCGCGCGGCGTGTCTGCACGCTTGCTCCTGATCGGTGACGCGGAAGAGGCGGCTGACCGCCAGTGGCTGCGCGATCGCGTGAAGCAGCGTGGCCTGGATTCGTGGGTCGAATTCACTGGTTGGCTGCCCGCGCTTGAAGCTCAGGGTCGGGGTGCCGCTGCAGTGGCCGGTTTGTCGGCCATACCCCGAAGCGAAATCCTGGAAGTATCGTCGCCGACGAAGGCCGTCGAGTACTTCCATCTCGGTCTGCCAGTGATCGCCAACGACCAGCCCGACCAGGCCGCGGTGATGGCCGCCGCCGGAGGGGTTTGCGCACCTCTCACGGCCGAGGGGTTTGCAGACGCGATGCAGGACGTGCTCGAACGGCCTGAGCATCATCGACACATTGCCCAGAGAGGCCAGGAATGGGTGCGGCAAGAGCGCAGCTACGCGGTGCTGGCCGAGCGCGTGGCCGGCCGCCTGCGCGCTTGCCTGTGATGCTCCGCGGGTGTCGATGAGCGAGCACTATTCGTTTGCGCGCCTGCGCAAGGGCGTCTTGCACTTCCTCTTCGGCAAGGCCGGCAGCGCGCTCCTGACCTTCGCCGGCTTCCTGCTCGTGGCACGCCTGCTGCAGCCTGCCGACTATGGGCGCTACGTCAGCCTGGTCGCGCTGGTGGAACTGGGGCTCAACCTGGCGAGCCTGGGGCTGGACTGGGTCAGCACCCGGTACATCCCGGCATTCCGGGTGCACGCGGGCGGCGCGGCGATGGCCCGCTTCGTCCTTCGGCTGGCGCTTGTTCAAGCCGGGGCACTGGCCGGCACGGCCGTGTTGATCGCGCTGGCTGCACCGTGGTTGACCGCGCTGCTCGGCCTGGGCAACGCAGTGGCCGCGTTGCGCCTTTACGCCGCCTACCTGCTCATCGAGGGTCTCAGCCGCGTGCTTCGCGATCAGATTCTCGGCCAGCTTCTGCTGCAAGGCCGCGCGCAGGCCGCCTTGCTGTGCCGCCATCTGGTTTGGGTCGCCGTCGCGGCCTGGCTCTGGTTCACGCTGGGGCAAGCCACCTTGCTCACGATCGCCATGGTCGAGCTTGGCGCTGCGACGCTCGGGCTCTTGCTCGCGGTACTGGGTCTGGGTTTGGCGCTCCGGCGCGCCGCGCAGGAGGCAGGTGCAGCCCATCCGGATTGGATCGCCCCCACCGCCGCGGCCATGCGCCATCTGGCCGTGAACAGCTATCTTGCGCTCCTGCTCAACATCCCGGCTCGGCCACAGATCCTCACGCTGCTCGTCACCCGTCTGCTGGGGGTGGAGGCCGCTGCTCTCTTCGGCTTCGCCCGAGGCCTCGCCGACCAGGTGCTGCGCTTCCTTCCTGCCGAGTTGCTGCTGGGCTTCGTGCGCCCTGCACTCGTCGCCCGCTACGTTCAGAGCCGATCGTTTGTCGACCTCAACGTTCAGACCAATGGCCTGCTCGTCATCAGCCTGCTGGTACTCTGCCCGGTGCTGGCCCTGGTTCTCGGCCGTGGCGAGCCGCTCGTGCACGTGCTTGGCGCCGGGCGCTTCGACGGCAGTGAGCTGCTGCTGGCCCTGATGTTGATCGGCGCCGCCCTGTTCAGCCAGCGTCGAATGCTCGAATTCGTCGCCAATACGGTCGATCGGCCGCAGGCCGTCAGTCGCGCCAGCATCGTTCTGCTGGCCGTGCCGCTGGTGGTGCTCATGTTGCTTCGCCTTGGCGCTCAGCTCTGGATGGTCCCGACGGTGTCGCTCCTCTTTGAGCTGGGCTTCAGCGGGCTCGCCGCCTGGCAACTTCGCAGCATGGGCATCCCCTATCGACTAGCCCTTGCGCCGGCAGCCCGCTGCGCAGCGGTGCTCGCACTCGCATCGGCTGCGTTGGCCTTGATGCCGACCGCTTCATCAGCCTTGCCGACGGTATGGTTCGGTGTGCTGGCGGTCATCCCCCTGACCGCAGCGCTGATCTGGCTGCTGCGTCCGCTGGATGCCGCGACGCTGGCCGCAGCGAGGCGGCTGCTCGGAAAAGGAGGCTCATGATGCCGCTCGCCGTTCACCGTATAGCCCACTGGTGCTACCTGCACAACGTTCCGCTCGTACCGTGGTTGCTCTACGTGTTCAATCGCATCGTGTTTGCGACGGTGCTGCCGCTCTCGGCGCATATCGGTCGTGGCGTGATCCTGGGCTACAAGGGTCTGGGCATCGTCATCCATCGCCATGCGCATATCGGCGATCGGGTGAACGTCGGGCCCAAAGTCACCATCGGCGGGCGGGCAGGGATATCCGGTGCACCGTACATCGAGGAAGACGCCTTGATCGGTTCCGGCGCACAGGTACTCGGGCCGATTCGCATCGGAAGAGGAGCGCAAGTGGGTGCAAACGCGGTGGTTCTTGCCGATGTGCCCGACGGCGCGACGGCAGTCGGTGTGCCGGCGCGGATCATCTTGCGCGGCGCACGCGATGCACGGCCGACCCGGTGAGCGCTGCGTGGCCGGTGACGATCGTCCGTGCGTGGTGATGGTCGGGCCTGCATTGAGCAGCCGCGGCGGCATTGCCAGCGTGTGCGCGGAGTACGAGAAGTCCGGAATATTCGAGCGCCTGAACGTTGTCTACCTGCCCTCGTTCGTCTCGGCTGGTCGCTTTGCAAAGTTGCGCCTTGCCATCGCCGCAGTCATGCGGTTCCTGCGGATGCTGCTGGCAAGACGCGTGCGAGTCTTGCACGTGCACATGGCGACCGGCGCGAGCGCCTGGCGCAAGCTGGCCTTCTGTGCCGAAGCCCATGCCTTCGCCGTGCCGTACATCGTTCACTTGCATTCGGGCAAGTTCCCGGAGTTCTACGAGCGCCGCTGTGGCTACGTCGGCCGCGCGCTGATCAGGCTTGCGCTGCATCGCAGCGCCTGGGTCTTCGTGCTCTCCGAAGAGCGGATGACCTGGATGTCGGAGCATGGATTCGACATGACGCGCGTCAGCGTGCTGCCCAACTTGGTCGAGCTGCCTGCTGGGGCTGAGCGCCACAGTGAGCAGGACGATCTCGTCTTTCTCGGTCGGCTCGAAGAGGCAAAGGGCGTCTCAACGCTTCTCGAGGCGTTCGCCATCGTGCGCAAGCGACATCCGCGAGCGCGGCTCCTTCTGGGCGGCGAAGGGGATCGCGCGCGTTACGAGGAGCTGGCAAGACGCGCCGGGTTGGGCGATGCGGTTCATTTCCTGGGCTGGGTCGACGGCGATGCCAAGCGCCAACTGCTGGCACGGGCGGCAGTGTTCGTTCTGCCTTCGCGCTACGAGGGGCAGCCCATGGGCCTGCTCGAAGCAATGAGTTTCGGCGTCCCCTGCGTGGCGACACGCGTCGGCGGGATACCGGACATCATCAACGACGGGCGCAATGGCTTGCTGGTGCGCGTGGGCGACGTCGATGATCTGGCAGAGGCGATCTCGCGACTGCTTGGCGCGCCGCATCTGCGCCGGGAACTCGGCCAAGCGGGTTTGGCGACCGTGGACACGCACTTCAGCGCCCGCGCGGTTGAGGCCAAACTGCGCGCGACCTACGCGCTCATCCAATCGACTGCAGCGTGATCCGCCGGCGCGCAGTGTCCGCGCCTGGTCGTGGCGAAGCTGATCCGTCCGGCGCGCATGGGCTCTGGAAGTGAGGCCCGGCCCGCTCAAGCGAAAAGCGATTCGAGAGACTCTCTGTCCCGGGGAGATGAGCGTCGCCGGGCTGCGGTCGGTCCGAGCGCTGGTGTCAATGACTCATGACATTCGCTCTGAGGTCGACTTCACTGTACTTGCCAGCGGGGTCTTGCACGAGCAACGGCGATCGATACAAGACCGTCTTCGTCGGGGCAGCATCGCTCCACGGGTTGTATGGCGTTACCCATTGATAGTGTCCGACCTTCAGGTACGGCGGCGATTCGGGGTAGTTGTAGCCAAGCGGCCCGCGGTAATCGACGATCGGCACCCCGTCGCGCCAGACCTTGAGATAGGCACCATCCGCCGGAAAGGGTGAGATGCGAGCCTTCAGGACGAAGTAGGTCCAAGCGTTGATTGGCGCATGGGTCGACTGCCACTGCGTCACCGTACTGGTCGTCGTGCGCGATGGGGGATCTGCAGCGTTGAACTTGCTGTCGATCCGCAGCGTGTCGCCCTTCAGCAGCAGCGCCAGGAACGGATTGAGCAGGATCGAGCCGTCGCCCTGGTGCCATTGCATCAGGATCTGCTCGTCGGGGCTCACGACCCAGTCCTGAAGTCGAATACCAAACGCGAACCAGATATCCTGGCCGACCGGCAGCTTGCCGTCGGGTGTCGGGGAAAAGATCATTTCGCACCTCGGTGCCCCCGAGGAGTACGCGTCGTGCTTGTTCGCCCGAAACAGCAGTACCCGACGATTGGCGTCGTCAGGGTCCGGGACTCGGCCAAAGCGCATGGTGCCAATTCCCGCGCCAAGGTCAGTTCCGCGCAGACCGCTCTCAGGCACGTTAAGTGCACCGATCGCCTGCCCATCGCATTGGACGCTCCATTGCCAGCGATAGCTCGCAAAGCTTCGCGTGGGATCGACTTCGAGGCGAATGTCGCTGCCCGCGACCGGCTTGGCGCGCTCCAGTCCGGCTGCAGCGCCCGTAGGCTGTAGACCGGGCTGGGTCGGCTGCTGCGTCGTGACGGGCGTATCGGATGTGGCCGGGGTTTGAGTCTGCGGATCCGTGGCCGAGGGCGGCGCTGTGCCTTCGGACAACTCGTCCGCCAGTACGCGGGCGCTCTCGCCCAAAGGGCTTGGTGCACGAGTGCTGATGTGTATGCCGTCTGCCCTCCCTTCGGTCGAGAGCGAGCGAACTGAGGGTTCACCGTTCGGAACCGAAATGCTGGCGACCTGGACGTCTTGCTCGCCCTCTTCCGCACCCACTGTCCCACCGCCGCAAGCGATCACCATAGCGCAGAGGCTGGCAAGTGCGGTCAACATGGCAAGGCGTTGTGGAAGGCAAGCGGCGTTCATAGTAGCTCGGACCAAGGGAGTGATGCCCAGGCGACGAAGGCACGCCTTCCTGACGCCGCGTCGACCCGCGCAGCGCCTCAATCGATCTACGAGGGCTCCTCGACGGTAGGGCCGTCGGAAGGGCGCCCCTGCGGGACGAGGCAGCGGGGGTGCGTCTCACGATTTCGGCAGCTAGCGCCGAGACTTCAATCCTGGCGTCGCAGTGCCGACGAGACCGTGCGCCGTGTGCGCATTCCTCCTGGCGTCAAGCCGCCCTTGCCGGATTGGGGTGACTGCCGGACGCTGCGCAGCTCTTGAGTCATATGTTGCGCTTTGCGCTACGTGGCAAGCGTGAGGAATGCCGATGCGTTGTCAACCGCATGAAACAGAGTGTTCGGACAGGCCGAGCAGTGCACCGTCTTCCGGGTCCGTCGGTGCTCTTGAGATCGGCGTTCGTGGCGCAGTGCACGACGCACAGCATGACGCGCGCGCGATCGAGGTAGTCGTCCAGCGGCGTACGCTCCGGCCTCCATCTTTGGGAAGGAGACGCTGCTCGGCGGCTCGAACCGTAACCGATGGGCTCGCTTGCAAGCGAAGGTAAGTCCGAGGGCCGGCGACCATGCTGGTCGCTCGTCGTCGGCTCCCTATACTGCCCTACTAAGCAGCGATCGTCTGGCGGGCGATCGTGTCGTGAGCCGCAGCAGGTCCGGGTCTGGCGGCTCAGACCCAGCAGACTTTTCGGGCGAGACCGGTCGAGGAGTTGTGCAAGGACTTTGTGACGCACACCATTTGACTCGAACGATCTGCACCCCATAGGTAATCGATGAAGATCTGGTTCGATCTATCCAACTCACCGCACATTAACCTCTTCGCCGCGATGATCCGGGAATTGGAGAGTGACGGGCACGAGGTCATCATCACCTGCCGACCCCTGGCCAACACCGTCGATCTCCTGGTTCTGCATGGTCTGCGTCATGAGGTTGTGGGGGAGCATTACGGCGCACGGTTGTCGCGAAAGCTGTTGGGTTATCCCGTTCGCGTGATGCAACTGCGCCGCTACCTGGCGCCGAAGCGGATCGATGTGGCGGTGTCGCAAAGCTCGTTTCACTCGCCGGTGGTCGCGCGACTCCTGGGGGTTCGCGCGATCTACATGAACGACAACGAGCATGCCCTGGGTAACGTCCCGGCGTTTCTCGCCGCGACACGGATCATGGTTCCGGAGTTCATGTCGGAAACGAAGCTCCAACGCCAGCTCGCGAGCACGAGCAAGGTCCTGCGTTACCCAGGCGTCAAGGAGGGCATCTATTTGTGGGCCCTACAGGAGCGGCTGGGGCAGTCGATCGCGTTGCGATCGAGGGGTGGCCGGAAAAGGGTCTATGTGCGTCCCGAGCCCTGGACGGCGCAGTACTACAAGGGAGACCGCAACTTCCTTGATGCGCTGCTGCTGGGGATCAAGGATCAGGTCGATGTGATCTTGCTCCCGCGCGGCAAGGCGCAGGGCGAGCATTACCGCGATCCGCGTTTTGCCGGCATCGATATCGTCGATACGGCGATGGACATTGCCGACATCGCGCCGGACTGTGACCTGTTCGTTGGCGCTGGCGGTACGATGACGCGCGAGATGGCGGTGCTCGGGATACCTACCATCTCCGTCTACCAGGACGAGTTGCTCGACGTTGACCGCTATCTCCTGGACGTCGGCGCCTTTCTGCATCGTCCAGGCCTGACCTCCGAGGATCTGCTGCGGGTGCTGGCGCAGAGCACGCGGCGCCAGGCAGACCGTACGCTTTTGGCCAAGGGCAGACAGGCGTACCGACTGATCAAGGAAGAAATTCTGAATGGAGTGCCTGGGATGATCCGGGCGGAAACGGCATGAGCAGATCATGGTGAGAGTGGGTCTTATCGGCTTGGGCAAGATGGGTCTGTCGCACCTGTCGATCGTCCGGGCGCACCCCGAAGTCCAGTTGGTGGCGGCCTGCGACACGATGGCCTATCTGACCGACGTGTTGAGCAAGTACACCGGCCTCAAGTGCTACGCCGACTTGGACCGGATGCTCGAGAACGAGCAGCTCGATGCGGTCGTGATCTCGACGCCGTCGAAGCTGCATGCGGCGATGGTCGAGAAGGCGCTGGCGCGCGGCCTGCACGTTTTCTGCGAGAAGCCCTTCGTGCTGGATGTTGCAGACGGCGAGCGGCTGGTGCGGCTTGCTCGTGAAAAGGGGTTGACGACACAGGTCGGCTACCACTACCGCTTCGTCGGCGCCTTTCAGGAGGCGGCGCGAATCGTGCGCTCGGGTGCGCTGGGTACCGTGCACCACGTGCGCGCCGAGGCCTATGGCCCCGTCGTGCTGCGCGCCAAGGGTGGTACGTGGCGGTCGGCAAAGAGCGAAGGCGGCGGTGCGCTCTACGACTACGCTTGTCATGCGATCGACCTCGTGAACTTCGTCGCTGGCGTCCCGGCGTCGGTGAGTGGCGTCGTGCGCCACGGCGTGTTCTCGCGCGATGTCGAAGACGAGGTCTATTGCTCGCTGCACTACGGTGACGGCGCAAGCGGTCAGTTGTGCGTCAACTGGAGCGACGAGAGCTTTCGCAAGATGAGCACGAAGATTTCGGTCTGGGGTACCAACGGGCGCCTCAATGCCGACCGGCAGGAGTGTCAGCTCTACCTGCGAGAGCGGCACCCGGCCTTGCCCGATACGACTGCGGGCTGGACAGTGCACTACACCACGGACCTGACGCAGGAAGTGTGGTTCTACCTGCGCGGAGAAGAGTACTCCGCGCAGATCGACTACTTCGTGCAGAGCTGCAAGGCGCGTCGTGTCGATGGGGAGAACAGTTTCGCGTCCGCGCTGCAGGCCGATCGGATCGTAGCCATGATCCTGTCCGGTGGAGGGGGGGCGTCGGCTGCGCCCGGTGCCGGGCTCACCACCAGCGCGCCGCTGCGTCGCAACTGGTTGCGCCGCCTGTTCGGGGGCTGATGCCAGCGCTGTACCAGCCTTCGGGCAATGACTTGGAACCTATCGTGATGGACCGCGTACTCTTTGGCGACAACCAGTTCTTCGGCGTCAACCACATGTCCGAGGAGAAGGCGCGCGCGCAGCAGATGCGCTTCCAGGATCTGCAGCCCATCATCGACGTGCTCGATGCCGCCTACCAGGAGGGCATCCGTACCTTCATGTGCACGACCCACGATCGCGTGGCGCAGATTTGCGACTACTTCCGTGCCAACGCGGAGCGCTATCCGGACTATCGCTTCTACCCCTGCATGCCGTACGCACACAAGTACGCCAATGCGGTGACCGAGCACGGCATGCTCGATGCTTTGCGAATGTTCCTGCCTCAGGACGGCGCAGTGAGCGCGATGCTGAAGGGAGGGGTCGCGCTCGCCGGCAAAGACGTCGCGGCGATCATGCAGTTGTTGATCAATGCCGAGATGAAGATGTTTCACGGCCTTTCAACGCCGGTGATCTTCATCCAGAACGTCGTCACCGACCTCCTGCTCGGCTTGGGATTCGACGAATGCTTTCGCATCTTTCACGACCACGTGCGTGCGAAGTACGGTGCCGAGCCCGGGTTCATCACGATGAACATGCCGCGCCTGCTGGACGTGCTTGAACGGCTGGGCATCGACAACCCGATCGTCTGCGCCAACATCAACAAGATTGGTTTTCGCATGTGCGGTGGAGTCGAAGGCTACGAGAAGGCGATCGCTACCCGTCGCTTCCGGCCTGTGGCGATGTCGGTGCTGGCGTCTGGCGCAATCGCTCCGCGTGAGGCGATCGACTACGTCTGCCGACAGTCGAGAATCGAATCGATTGTTTTCGGAGCGTCAAGCCGGGCCAATATTCGGCAAACGAAGGCACTAGTTGACGAGCTGTCGAGCATGGCGGCAAGTCGCTGAGCCAGACATTGCGCACGGCCTTCCTCCGTGCGATCGGGGGCCGCGCTCGGGGTCAGGTCTCGCCTTGTGCCTCCCTTCGATCCATCGCCTGCTGCGCTACCTGCCCCGCGGGAGGCAAAAGGCAAGACCTGACCCAATACTGTTCGATTAGCAAAGAAAGCCACCCGATGGATTCGTCGGCGACCATAGCCGTGACCGGGGCCGAGCGGCTCTTGGCATGGGCGTGCCTGGCGGATCGGCGAGAGGCCGGG
>JBDHRZ010000037.1:0-13289 GCA_039807845.1 Rhodoferax sp. | reverse complement strand
ATTGCGGCGGCGCATCGGGCCGCAGACCACAGGCCTCCAGTTGCCCCAGGATGATCTGGGCCGCGCCGCGCACGCAACGTGGCGTATCGAGGTCTTCGATGCGCACCAGCCAGCGGCCGCCACGGCCGGCGTTCCAGGCCCGGGCGTCGAGCCAGCTCGCCAGCGCCGCTACCAGTGAGCCGGCGTGCAGCGGGCCGCTGGGCGTGGGCGCGAAGCGGCCGCAGTAGGCGCGCGGTCCGGCCATGGCGCTCGGTCAGCGTGCGGCCAGCGCCAGCTCCAGCCCGGACACGAAGGCATCCTCGACCCGCTGGCCGAGGCACCAGTCGCCGCAGACCCCGAGCGCGCTGCGGGCGTCCCACAGATGGCTCTGTCCGAGTGGGCGGATGGTCTGCGCGAACGGCCAGCGGTGCACCTGGGCGTGCGCCGGCTGCGCGCGGATGCCGGTGACTTCGGAGAACGCGCGCTGCAGCTTGTCCTGCACCCGTTGTGGCTCGTCGTGCAGGTGTTCGCGTGACCAGGCGCCGCTGGCCTGCACGGTCCAGCGTTCGATCGGCGCGCGCGCGGGTTTGGACGACTCGCGCGCCAGCCAGGCGATCCGGTGGTGCGTGCTGCGCGCGGCATTCCACTGCGGGCCGAGCGTGCCCAGCCCGGGCTGCATCGCCTGGGGGAACGCCAGCATCAGGGTCCAGCACGGGTCGACCTCCACGGTCTGCATGCGCGCGCTCCAGTCGGCTGCCAGGTCGGAGTTCTGCAGCAGTTCGTGCGCCTGCGCGGCCGCGATGGCGAGCAGTACGGCGTCGAAGCCGGCGACGCGGCGCCGCTGGTGCGGCCCGTCCGTGTCCGGGTGCACGGTGTGCAGGCTCCAGGCGCCGCGCCGGCTGCCGCCGCGCTCGATGCGCGTCACGCGGGTCTGCAACTGCAGTGAACCTGCATCCTGTAGCGGAGCGGCCCATCGCGCCGGCAGCGCCTGCATGTCGGGCGTGGCGACCCAGTGCGGCTCGCCCGTGGGCGGCGCCGCTGCCACGGTACGGCCGAACGCGTCGAGCACGCGCACCGTGTTGGCGCTCCAGGGCTTGCACAGGTCCGCGGTCGTCTGCAGCACCTGCGCCAGGCGCGTGTCGCGCACCGTGAAGTACTGCACGCCGTGGTCGAAATCGCCGAACGGGCTGGCACGCGTGGCCATGCGTCCGCCCACCTGCGCGTGCTTCTCGAATACCGTCACCGCGTCGCCGGCCTGCGCCAGCGTGCGCGCGCAGGCCAGGCCTGCGATGCCGGCGCCGACGATCGCGATGTGACGGCAAGGGCGCATGGTCGGTTCTCCACGGTGTTTGGTGGCACTGTACACGGCCGGTGCCGACCGGCCCGGCGCGCGGATGTGGCTCATGAGGTTTGGGACGCGCGCGCGCCGTGGTGGCCTTCGAGCAGCGCGCGGCGCGTGGTGGCGCTGTCGAGCCGCGCCAGCCACCACTGCAGCGCGCGGCCCATCGGTGCCGGTGCGCTGCTGCGCCAGGCGTAGTGCAGGCGCACCACGCGCGTGCTGCGCTCGGTCCTGCGGGCCAGCAGGCGCCCGGCGGCGATGTGCGGTGCGGCCATCGGCAGCGGCAGGAAGCCGCCGCCGAGCCCGCGCAACTGCGCGTCGAGCTTGGCCAGCATGGTCGGTACCGTGAACACGTCCTGGCCGTCGAGCAAGCCGAGCGTCATGGCGCTGCCGTGTTGCAGCGAGTCGGCCACCGCGACCGCACGCTGCCCGCGCAGCAGGTCGTCGCTCAGCGGCTCGGGTGCAGCCGCCAGCGGGTGCTGCGGCGCCACCGCATAGACGAACTCGAGCTCACCGAGCAGGCGTACCCGCACGTCGCGGTCGTTGTGCAACTCGGGCACGCCGAGCGCCAGGTCCGCCTGGCCCGAGGTGAGCGCCTCCAGCGTGCCCGCGAGCGTCTCGTCGCGCAGGCGCAGCCGGGTCGGCGGCGCCTGCGCGAAGAATGCCTCGCACAGCTCCATCATGGTGGGCTTGGCGAGCACGCCGTCGACCGCGATCGTGAAGCGGCTTTCCCAGCCGGTAGCCACGCGCTGGAGGCGGTTGGCCACCGCGTCGATGTCGTCGAGCAGGCGGCTGCCCTCGCGCAGCAGTTCCAGGCCCGCCGGGGTGGGGCGCGCCGTGCGGCTGCGGCGATCGAACAACAGCACGTCGAGCGCCTCCTCGAGCTGGCGCACGCGGTAGGTCAGGGCACTGGGCACCAGTCCGATGCTGCGCGCAGCCGCAGCGAAACTGCCGCTGCGCGCGATCTCCTGCAGCATGGCAAGCGTCTCGGGGGTTAGCACGTTGCGGTGGCGGGTCATGCGGATTCGCTCGTTCAAATTGTTTGAATGATGCCATCAATGCCTGGCTACGGCGTTGTCAACGGTCCCGCCTACAGTCACCGCAACGGTTGGCTCGGCTTGCGCGCATGCAGGACGCCGGCCGGATCGAACGGGTCGATGGCGAGGACGCTGGAGTGCTGGTGTTCGACCTGGCGCCCTGAATCGGCGTGGCCGTGGCGTATCGGCAGTCTGCCCCCGTATCGCTTGCGTGTGATGGTGCCGGTGCTCGGGTAGCCCTGTTCGTTGTTTCTTTCATTGGAGGAGATGGAGATGTCCCAATCGATGCAATCGTCGCTCACCCTGATTGGCCGCCTGCTGCTGGCCGCCTTGTTCCTGCCGGCTGGCTTGGGCAAGCTGGCGGGTTTTTCCGGGACCGTGGGCTATATCGCCTCGGTTGGCCTGCCGTTGCCCACGCTGGCCGCCGCGCTGGCCGCCGCGGTGGAGATCGTCGCCGGCCTGGCGCTGGTGCTGGGCTGGGGGACGCGCTGGGCGGCCGCGGCGCTGGCCTTGTTCACGTTGGTGGCGACCTTCGCTTTCCACGCGTTCTGGTCGGTGCCGGCCGAGCAGGCGATGATGCAGCAGTTGATCTTCTCGAAAAACACCGCGGTGGTCGGCGGCTTGCTGGTGCTGGCCGCATTTGGCGCCGGTGCCTGGAGCCTGGACGCGCGCCGCAGCGCCGTCGCCCCGGGCGCTCGCCTGGCTAGCGCGTGATGCGCACGCGCTGGGGCTCGACCAGCGCCTGCGTGTGGCGCACGATCGGGTGACGCTCGCCCATGCATTCGAGTTCGTAGTCGGTTCTTCCGGCGTCCGCGAGCGGCAGGTAGGCGCACAGGATGTTTCGGCCCACGGTATAGCCGAAACCAGCGCTTCGGGTCGTGCCCAGCACGCGACCGTCGGCCAGCACGACCTCGCCGCCGAACAGTGGCAGCTCGGCGTCGGCGGTGAACCAGCACAGGCGCCGCGCCGGGCCCTGCGCGCGGATGGCACGCAGCGCGTCGCGCGCGAGGAATTCGCCCGGCTTGTCCAGTGCCACGCAAAAGCCCAGCCCGGCCTCGTAGGGGTTGTAGTCGGGCGTGATGTCCGTGCCCCACGCCAGGTAGTGCTTCTCCAGCCGCAGGCTGTTGATCGCGCGGTAGCCCGCGTCGCGCAGCCCGAGGTCGGCGCCCGCGGCGCAGAGCCGCTCGTACAGGTCGAGCGCGTATTCGGTGGCGACGTGCAGTTCCCAGCCGAGTTCCCCGACATAGGTCACGCGCAGCGCGAGCACCGGCGCAAAGCCCAGGTCGAGCCAGCGCGCCGTCATGTACGGGAAAGCGGCGTTGTCCAGCGGCTGGTCGCACAGGCGTGCCAGCAGTTCGCGCGCGCGCGGCCCGCAGACGTTGAGCACCGCGCGCGCCGAGGTGTGGTCGAGCAGTTGCACGCTGCCGTCGGCCGGGAAATGGCGCTCCAGCACCGAGCGGTCGCGCACGCCCAGTGCGCTGCCGGTGACGAAGTAGAAGCGGTCCTCGGCCAGGCGCGTGACGGTGACGTCGGCCTCGATGCCGCCGCGCGCGTCGAGCAGCTGGGTGTAGGTGATGCTGCCCAGCGGCCGGTCCATGTCGTTGCCGGCGAGCTTCTGCAGCAGCGCCAGCGCGCCCGGGCCGCGCAATTCGAACTTGCTGAACGAACTCATGTCGATCAGTGCCACCGCCTCGCGCACGGCCTGGTGCTCGGCGCCGATGGCGGCGAACTCCGGCCCGCGTGCGTAGCCCGGCGTGTCCTGCGCCGGCGTACCCGCTGGCGCGAACCAGTTCGGGCGCTCCCAGGCGAACTTGTTGCCGAACACCGCGCCCTTGTCGCGCAGCGTGCGGTGCAGCGGGCTGCGCCGGGCGTTGCGCCCGGCCATGATTTCCAGGTTCGGGTAGGCGACGTCGTAATAGCGTGCGTAGCTCTCGATCGCACGCTCATGGAGATAGCGGTGCACCACGTGCGGGTGACCGAAGCGGCGCACGTCGAACGGCCACAGGTCCATGCCCGGGTCGCCGTCGACGATCCAGTTGGCCATCACCGAGCCGGCACCGCCGGAGGCGGCGATGCCCGAGGTGAAGCCGCAGCACAGGTAGAAGTTGTCCAGTTCCGGGCTCAGCCCGATGATCGGCTCGCCGTCGGCGGTGATCGGGATCGGGCCGTTCACCATGGTGCGCACGCCGACCTCGTCCAGATAGGGGATGCGCCGGGCCGCGTCGGCTCCGTATTCGGCGAAGCGGTCGAAGTTGGGCTGCAGCAGTTCCGGGCCGAAGTCCTTCGGGATGCCGTTTGCGCCGAACGGCACGGTGCGCTGCTCCCAGCCGCCGACGCAGATCGCGCCGGGCTCGGGCTTCACATAGAAGCGCGCGTCCGGGTCGCGCAGTGTCGGCAGGTCGGCCGGGATGCGGTCGGTCTTCTCGGTCACCAGGTACTGGTGCTCCAGCGCGCACACCGGCACCCGCGTCCCGCTCATGGCCGCGACCTCGCCCCCCCACATGCCGGCGGCGTTGACGACGCACTCGGCGTGGATCGTGCCGTGGTCGGTGTGGACGGCGTCGATGCGTCGCCCGCTGCGTGACAGTCCGGTGACGGTCACGTGCTGCAGGATCGTCACGCCGAGTGCGCGCGCGCCGCTGGCAAAGGCGTGTGTCAGGCTGCTCGGGTCGACGTAGCCGTCGGAGGCGATCCAGGCTGCGCCGACCAGCCCGTCGGTCTCGATCAGCGGGAACAGCTCGCGCGCCTGCGCGGGCGAGATCAGCTCCACCTCCAGCCCGAAGCCGCGGCCCATGGTCGCGGCGCGTCTGAGCTCGATCCAGCGGTCCGGCGATGCGGCCAGGCGCAGGCTGCCGACACCGCGCCAGCCGGTGGCCTGGCCGGTCTCGGCCTCCAGCGACCCATAGAGCTGCGCACCGTAGCGCATCAGCCGCGTCAGATTGCTGCTGCTGCGCAGTTGACCGACCAGCCCGGCCGCGTGCCAGGTGCTGCCGTGCGTCAGTTGCAGCCGCTCCAGCACGACCACGTCCTTCCAGCCGCGCTTTGCGAGGTGGTAGGCGACGCTGCAGCCGATGACGCCGCCGCCGATGATGAGCACGCGGGTGTGGGTGGGTAGTGGTTGTGGCATGGCGGGTGAGGAATCGACCCTGGCTCAGGCGGCCCGGCGGTGGTTCACGCGGCGCCCGCGCAGCGCGAGCGGCGCCGCGGTGCGGCGCTGCCAGCCTTCGGGCAGCACCGAGTCCCCCGCGACCAGTCCTTCGCAGGCAGCGCGGATGCGCGCGTCCACGCTGGCATCGAGCGCAGCCGGGTTGGGTGCGGCGAGGATGTCGAGCGCCTTGTCCATCGCCCGCTGGTGGATCGAGGTCGCGCCTTCCTGCGCCCACTGGGTGCGGATCTTGCGGTCGGCGAGCTGGGGCATGAAGGTCGTGCTGGTCATGTGCGCCAGCGTCTGCGGATTGCCGGCGAAGATGCCGGCCGGCCCGGTCTGGCGGATCTCGTCGAGCGCGAGCGATTCGGCGGAGAAGTCGAAGCCCTTGCGCACCTGCTTGACCATCAGCGCGATTTCCTCGTCGATCACGAGCTGGCCGAAGTCGAACGACATCAGCGCGTCGAGCAGGCCACCCATGACGATGAAGTCCGTTCCCGCCATCGCGCCCATCAAGGGCGACATGCCCTTCTCGAAGCCGGCCTGGGCATCGCTGAGCTTGGAGTTGGTCAGGCCCAGGTAGCCACCCGAGGGCACGTTGTAGAAGCGCGCCATCTGGCTCACCGCGGCATTCATCATGCCGACTTCGATCGCGCCCGAGGCGTAGGCGCCGGTGCGCAGGTCGGCGAACACCGGCAGGAAGTTGTAGATCTGCGCCGTGCCCGGCCGCGACATCTGCGCCAGCACGGCGGCCGCGATCCATTCGGCGTTCATCAGCGTGAGCATGCCGGCAAACGAGAACGGCGTCGACATGCCGCCCATCGGCGCGACCGTGCCGTAGGCGGTGATGCCGTTCTCGGCGAAGTACATCAGCATCTCGGTGCTGTCGAAGTCCATCGTCAGCGGCGAGACGATGGCGCAGTAGCCGAAATTGATGAAGGGCCGCTCCAGATAGGCCTCGCGCGAGCCGGCGATCAGTTCGCCCAGGCGGATCACCTGCTCGGCCTCGCGCTGGTCGATCACCGAGGTGCGCACCGGCTTCATGCAGTTCTTCAGCGCCGGGTAGAAGCGAGACAGGCTGAATTGCCCGGCCGGCGCGTCGTCGGCCAGCGTCGAGATCGAGAACACGTCGAAGCCGGGCAGTGCGTTGACCAGGTGCGCGATGCGCGCGATGTCGTCCGAGCGCGCGCGCCGGGTCAGCCCGCTCACCGGATCGACCAGGTCCGGCGCCGAACTGGCGGTGGCGATCACCGGCGCGGCGCGCGGGAAGGTCACGTCGCAGCGCGCGTCGCGTCCGCGCAGCGTGATCGTCGGCGGCACCAGCGCCAGGTAGCGCTGGATCACGGCCGGGCTCAGGCGCGTCAGGCCGCTGTCGAAGTCGACGCTGGCGCCGTGCTCGGCGAAGCGCCGCTGGGCCTTGGCATTGCGCACCACCAGGCCGACGTCGCCGAGGATCGCGAGCGAGGCGTCGTGCACCTGTTGCACCTGCCGGTCATCGAGGAAGCTGAAGTACTGCATGGCGGGGTCCCGGGTCGAAGGGCGAAGACACCCGTGCGCCGGCGCGGGCGGCGCACGGGTGGGGGCGGACTGGCGCATTGTTGTCGTGCCGGTGCCTGATGCCCATGATCCAGATCAGTCTGATCAGGCGTGCATCCGGCGCGGCGCTGGCGGGCTGTTGCGCATCGGTGGCTGTATGCGGCGGTGCGCGGCTGCCTGCCGCTGTGCGTGACCCTGCGCGACCGTGCGCAGAGCGGCGAAATCTACAATCGTTGCGATGTTCATCCACCTGCGCCTGCACACCGAATTCTCCGTCGTCGACGGCACCAACCGCATCGAGGACTGCATCGCCGCCGCCGCAGCGGCGGGCCAGCCGGCGCTCGCCATCACTGACCTCGGCAACCTGTTCGGCGCGGTCAAGTTCTACAAGGCGGCGCGCGGCGCCGGCGTCGAGCCGCTGATCGGCGCCGACCTGCTGCTCGAGGGCCTGGGTGCCGATGCGCAAGCGCAGTCGCGGCTGCTGGTGCTGGTGCAGAACCACGCCGGCTACCTCAACCTGTGCGAGCTGCTGGCGCGCGCGCACACGCGCAGCGCCGCGCGTGCACAGCCGGCCGTCCAGTGGCCCTGGCTGCGGGAGCTCTCCGAAGGCCTGATCGCGCTCTCCGGCGCCCAGTCCGGTGCGATCGGCCAGGCGTTGCTGCAACAGGACACGGGGCGTGCGCACGCGCTCGCGCTGCAACTCGCCGCAGCGTTTCCGCATCGCCTGTACCTGGAGCTGCAGCGTGCCGGCCGGCCCGATGACAGCCGCCACGTGGCGGCGGCGGTGCAACTGGCCGCGCGGCTGCAGTTGCCGGTGGTGGCCACCCACCCGGTGCAGTTCACGCAGCCCGATGACTACGAGGCACACGAGGCGCGCGTGTGCATCGCCGAAGGCGAGGTGCTGGGCAACCGGCGCCGGGTGCGGCGCTTCACGCGCGAGCAGTATTTCAAGTCGACGGCGCAGATGGAACAGTTGTTCGCCGATCTGCCGTCTGCGCTGGCCAACACGCTGGAGATCGCGCGCCGCTGCAGCCTGAGCCTGGTGCTCGGCAAGCCGCGCCTGCCGGACTTCCCGATTCCGCCGGTCGACGGCCGGCAACTGACGCCCGAAGACTATTTCCGCCACGTCTCGCACGAGGGGCTGCAGCGGCGTCTGGCGCACCTCTATCCCGAGCCCGACGCGCGCGCGCGCGAGCAGCCACGCTACCTGGAGCGACTCGAATTCGAACTGCAGACGATCGTGAAGATGGGCTTTCCGGGCTACTTCCTGATCGTCGGCGATTTCATCAACTGGGCCCGCAACAACGGCTGCCCGGTCGGCCCCGGGCGCGGCTCTGGCGCGGGGTCGCTGGTGGCGTATGCGCTGGGCATCACCGACCTCGACCCGCTGCGCTACAAGCTGCTGTTCGAGCGCTTCCTGAACCCGGAGCGGGTGTCCATGCCCGATTTCGACATCGACTTCTGCCAGGCCAACCGGGATCGCGTGATCGACTACGTGAAGTCCAGGTACGGCAAGGAGGCGGTGAGCCAGATCGCCACCTTCGGCACCATGGCCGCGCGCGCGGCGATCCGCGACGTCGGGCGGGTGCTGGAGATGAGCTACACGTTCTGCGACGGCATCAGCAAGCTGGTCCCGAACAAGCCCGGCACGCACATCACGATCGCCGAGGCGATCGCGGCCGAGCCGCTGCTGGCCGAGCGCCAGCAGAAGGAGGAAGACGTCCGGACGCTGCTGGCGCTGGCGCAGAAACTCGAAGGCCTGACGCGCAACGTCGGCATGCACGCGGGTGGCGTGCTGATCGCGCCGGGCAGGCTGACCGACTTCTGCCCGCTCTACCAGCAGCCTGGCAGTGCGGCGGCGGTCAGCCAGTACGACAAGGACGACGTGGAGGCGGTCGGCCTGGTCAAGTTCGACTTTCTCGGGCTCGCCACGTTGACCATCCTGGAGATGGCCCGCGACCTGATCCGCACGCGGCACCGGGGCCAGGAGAATTTCGCCTACGAGGATCTCCCGCTCGATGATCCCGAGGTCTATCAATTGTTCTCCGACGCGGCGACGGAGGCCGTGTTCCAGTTCGAATCGCGCGGCATGCAGGGCATGCTGCGCGATGCCCGGCCGACGCGGCTGGAGGATCTGATCGCGCTCAACGCGCTGTACCGGCCCGGGCCGATGGACCTGATCCCCTCGTTCATCGCACGCAAGCACGGCAGGGAGCCGGTCGAGTACCCGCATCCGCTGGTGGAGGGCGTGCTGTCGGAGACCTACGGCATCATGGTCTACCAGGAGCAGGTGATGCAGACGGCGCAGATCCTGGGCGGCTATTCGCTCGGTGGCGCCGACATGCTGCGCCGCGCCATGGGCAAGAAGAAGCCCGAGGAGATGGCCCAGCACCGCCAGATTTTCCGTGACGGCGCGGCGGCCAAGGGCATCGAGCAGGCGAAGGCGGACGAGGTGTTCGACCTGATGGAGAAGTTCGCCGGCTACGGCTTCAACAAGTCGCACGCCGCCGCCTACTCGCTGCTCGCCTACCACACCGCCTGGGTCAAGGTGCACTACTGCGCCGAGTTCTTCTGCGCCAACATGACGGTGGAACTGGACGACACCGACAAGTTGCGCGTGCTGTACGAGGATGCACGCCGGTTCGGCCTGGCGTTCGAGCCGCCCGACGTGAACCGCGGCAGTTACCGCTTCGAGCCGGTGGACGACCGCACGATCCGCTACGGCCTGGGCGCGATCAAGGGCACCGGCCAGCAGGCGATCGAAGCGATCGTGGGCGCGCGCGATGCAGGCGGGCCGTTCACCAGCCTGTTCGATTTCTGCGCACGGGTCGACCGCACCCGGCTCAACAAGCGCTGTCTGGAGGCCTTGATCAAGGCCGGCGCGTTCGATGCGCTGCAGCGCAACCGTCCCGCCTTGCTGGCCTCGATCGAGCTGGCGTTCGGCTACGCCAACGCCGCCCAGGCCCATGCGCAGCAGGGCGGGCTGTTCGACCTCGACGGCGCGGATACGCACGGCGCGAGCAACCAGGAGCCGGCGCTGGTCGATGCCGTACCCTGGGGGGTGCGCGAGCAGTTGACGCAGGAGAAGGCGGCGATCGGCTTTCATCTCTCCGGCCATCTGTTCGACGAATCGGCGCTGGAACTGCGCCGGTTCGTGAAGCTGCGCATCGGCGATCTGATCGACACCCGCGAGCCGGCACTGCTGGCGGGCATCGTGAGCGAGTTGCGCGTGATCCAGGGGCAACGCGGGCGGCTTGCCTTGTTCAGGCTCGACGACAAGTCCGGCGTGATCGAGGCGCGCGCCGACGAAGCCGTCCTCGATGCCCACCGGCAACTGCTCAAGGACGACCAACTCGTGATCGTCACCGGCAAGCTGATGCAGGATCGTTTCAGCGGTGGTCTGCAGCTTTCGGTGACCCAGCTCTGGGACCTGGACCAGGCGCGTTGCCGCTTCGGCAAGTTCCTGCGCGTGGTGGTCGATGGCGCGCCGCCCGACGTGGCCGGCCTGCTGCGCGCGTTTCCGGCCCGCACCGAGCAGACCGTGCACGGCGACGTGGTGCGCGGCCTGGGTATCCGCCTGTGCGTGCGTTGCACCGACACCGCGGGTGGCGCCAGCGCCGAACTGCAGCTCGGCGAGGCGGCGCGCTTCTTTCCCTCGGACGCCGCGCTCGCCCAGTGGCGCGCCCAGGCCGAGCAGGGCCAGGCGGTCGTCGTCTACGAGTAGCGGGTTTCGGGCCGCGGCGCGCGTCGAGCGACGGCCCGGTCGTGCCGGCGCGAAGAAGGGTCTGCGACTGCGCTCCGGTGATTGCGTCGCAAGCGGATCGGCGCCAGTGCCTCAGTCGTGGCGCCGGAAGTGGATTTCCAGCACCGCAGGCACCGTCCCGTCGGTGTCGCGCGGCAACGTGGCCGTCTTGTCGAGCGCCTTCAGCACGGCCGCGTCCCAGCCCGGATTGCCGCTGCTCTTGAGCAGCTTGCGCCCGGTGATCGTGCCATCGGGTGCGGCGCGCACTTCGACCAGTGCGCTCGGGTTGTCCGCCGAGGTCTCCGTGTACACGATGTTGGGTTTCACGATGGCGCTGACGCGCCCTCCGTAGCTCGCCGACGGGCCGCTGGAGCGCTGTGCGCCCCCGCTGGCGCCGGACGCGCCGCTGGCTCCTGCCAGGCCGGCGATGCGTTGCAGGTTGTCCTGGCGCTGGCGCTCGGTCCGCGCCTCGTCCTGTTGCGCCTGCCGTTGCGCCTGTTCCAGCTTCTTCTGTGCGAGCTGGCGCTCCTGCTCGCGTTTGCGATCCGCCGCGAGCCGCTCGCGCTCCTTGCGCTCCTTCTCCTGTTGCGCCTGTTCGCGCTGCTTCTCCAGCGCGGCCAGCCGCTCCTGCTCGCGCTGCTTCTCGGCTGCGCGTTGCTCCTTCTTGCGCAGTTCGTCAGCGCGCTGCTGCGCCGCCAGCCGCTTTTCCTGGGCCCGCCGTTCCTGTTCGCGCTGCAATGCGATGTCGGCCTGCGCTGCGGGTGGCGCGGGTGGGGGCGCGACGACTGGTGGCGCAGGTGGTGGGGGCGGCGGCGCCTCCACCAGCCGCGGTGCCGCGGCCTTGGGCAGTGCCGACCACAGCTCGGCCTGCACCGGGGTGCTCAGGTCGCTGCGGCGCCACTGCACGCCCAGCGTCAGCACCGTGAGCAGGACCAGGTGGGCCAGCACCGCCAGCACCAGCGCGCGGCCCACTCCACCGGTGGGCGGCGGGGCGAATTCCACCCCGAGCGCTGCCGCGTTCATCCGGACACCTCCGCCTGCCGGCTGCGGTGCGAACGCCTTGGGAGCGGCCCGGCGGCGCAAGAACGGAACACCTCCGCCTGCCGGCTGCGGTGCGAACGCCTTGGGAGCGGCCCGGCGGCGCAAGAACGGAACACCTCCGCCTGACGGCTGCGGTGCGAACGCCTTGGGAGCGGCCCGGCGGCGTTCATGGCGCTGCCTGCCCGGAGAGTTGCACCGACAGGCCGACGCGCGCGATGCCGGCGCGCTGCAGCGCGTCCATCACCTTGACCACTGATTCGTAGCGCACGTTGCGGTCTGCGCTGATCACGACGGCCAGGTCGCTGGCCGCATCCTGCGCCTTGCGCGCTGCCTGGGTGATTTCCCGCAGTGACAACTGGCTGCGCTGCGGGCCGCTCGCGAGCGTGAGCAGGCCGTCGCGGTCGATCTCGATCTGCAACACCTGGTCGGGCTGGCGCGCCGCCTTGCCGATGCTGGGCAGGTTGATCACGCTCGGGGTGATCAGCGGGGCGGTCACCATGAAGATGATCAGCAGCACCAGCATGACGTCGATGAACGGCACCATGTTGATCTCGTTGATGGTGCGCCGTCCGCGCCCGCGCGTCGTGACCGCTGGCATGGCGTGCGCCTCAGTGACCGGACGCGGATTGCGCGCCCAGGTTGCGCTGCAGGATGTTGGAGAACTCCTCGATGAAGGTCTCCATCTGGATCGCGATGCGGTCGATGTCGCGCGCAAATCGGTTGTAGGCCACCACCGCGGGAATCGCCGCGAACAGGCCGATGGCGGTGGCCACCAGCGCTTCGGCGATGCCCGGGGCGACGGTCGCGAGCGTGACCTGCTGCAGGTTGGCCAGCCCGGTGAAGGCGTGCATGATGCCCCACACCGTGCCGAACAGGCCGACGTAGGGCGAGACCGACCCGACCGAGGCGAGGAAGGCCAGGTTGGCCTCGGCCTCGTCCATCTCGCGCTGGAAGCTCGCGCGCATCGCGCGCCGCGCGCCGTCCATCAGGCTGCCCAGGTCGGAGATGCGCTTCTCGCGCAGCTTCTGGAATTCGCGCATGCCGCTGGCGAAGGTGCGCTCCATCGGGCCGCACTCGCGCGCGTTGCGCGCAGCGGCGGCAAACAGGTCGTTCAGGCTGGTGCCGGACCAGAAGTCGCGCTCGAACGCGTCGTTGAGCCGGCGCACGCGCTTGAGCGCGAACATCTTGCGAAAGATCGCCGCCCAACTGGCCACCGAGATGACCATCAGCAGCAGCATGACCAGTTGCACCACGATGCTGGCACCCAGCACCAGATGCAGGATCGACATGTCTTGGTTCATGAGAGGGCTTCCAGGATCGAAGGTGGAATGCGCCGGGGTCGCAGGCCGTCGCTCGACACCCAGCCGACCCGGACCGACCCCTCGCACAGGACTTCTCCCGTGGTGTGCGGCCCGCGCAGCACCTGCTGCCCGATTGTGATGCAGGCGCGCGCGGCTTCCTGCAGCCGGC
>JBDHRZ010000036.1:0-13709 GCA_039807845.1 Rhodoferax sp. | reverse complement strand
TGCCTTTTGCCCCCCCCACCGAACCCCAGAGCGGTATAGGCAGTGGGGGGCAAAAGGCAAGACCTGACCCCACCCGCGAAAGGCAAGACCTGACCCCACCCCCAGCCGCGTACCGTCAATCCTTGCGATGCAGCAGTTCCAGGAACAACTGCGCCGGGCGACTCATGGGCCGATCCTGGCGCACCAGGCTGCCGTAGGCCTCGAGCTTGCCGGACATGCGATAGGGCAGCACGCGCAGCAGCCCATGGCGTGCGTTGAGCTCGGCCACGGCGGCGGGGATGACGCCGACCATGTCCGAACTGCGCACCAGGTTCATGGTGGTCAGGATCGAGCCGGTCTCGATCAGACCGCGCGGCAGACCCTGACCGTGCAGGCGAAACTCCTGCTCGATCAGCGCGCGCATCGGGCTGCCCGCAGGCTGCAACACCCAGCCATGATCGAGCAATTCCTCGAGGCGCAGGCTGCGCCGGCGCGCCAGCGGGTGGTCCTGGCCCGCGACGATGGACAGCGCCTCGTCGTCGATCGCACGGAACCGGTAGTGCGCGCCGCTGGCCTCGGTCATGCGACCGATCACCACTTCCAGCACGCCGTCACGCAACTGGGCCAGCAGACGGTCGCTGGTGTCCACCGCCACCTCGATTTCCAGCAGCGGTAGCGCGCGCTTGAGGTCGAGCAACGCGCGCGTCAGGCGCCCGGGCGAAGCGGCCATGATGCTGCCCAGCGCCAGCCGCCCGGCGCTGCCCTGACGCAGTTCGCCGAGTTCACGGTTGAGTGCCTCGATGCTGCCGCGCAGCGTGCGGAAGTACGCCAGCACGCGCTCGCCCGCTGCGTTGCGCTGCAGCCGTCGCCCAGCGCGCCCGAACAACGGCTGGCCGAGCGCATGTTCGAGTTCGTGCAGCATCTTGCTGGCCGCCGGCTGGGTCAGCCCGAGTTGCACGGAAGCGGCGCGCAGCGTGCCGCATTCGTCGATGGCCAGCATCAGCGCCACCTGGCGCATGCGCAGTCGGTTGAGCAGTTGCGGCGTGCTGTCGCGCCGGTCGATCGAGCCCATGGTCACTCCTTGATCGATTCAGGTTATCAAGTCATCAACATTTTTCAGTTTACGTGCATCAGGCAACTGCCTACGATTCCCCCACCCGCCGACCCGTGCCCGCTGCCATGCTTCGTACCGCAGCAGGGGCGGCGAGCCCGGCCTCCCGCACGACCACCGGACACCTCCTCCCATCGATCTTCAACGGACGACGCCATGCAACGACGCACCTTCACCCTCTCCCTGGCCATTGCGCTGGGCAGCACGCTTGCTCCCTGGCACGCGCAGGCACAGGACAACTGGCCCACCCGCACCATCCGCATGATGGTCGGCGCCGCGCCCGGCGGCGGCACGGACATCATGGCGCGAGCCGTGGCGGACCGCCTGGGCCCCCTGCTCAAGCAGCCGGTGGTGGTGGAGAACCGCCCGGGCGTGTCGAACACGCTGGCCGCCGACGTGACCGCCAAATCGACCGACGGCCACACCATGGTGATGGGCGTGGTCACTGCGCACGCGATCGCGCCACACCTGCTCAAGCTCGGCTACGACAACAACAAGGATCTGGTACCGGTGGCCTTCGTCGCCGCGGTACCCAACGTACTGGTGGTGAGCAATTCGGTGCCGGCCAATTCGGTGGCCGAACTGGTGGCGCTGGCGAAAAAGGAGCCGAACAAGCTGAACTTCGCCAGCAGCGGCACCGGCAGCACGCAGCACATCGCCGCCGAGGTGTTCAAGGACGCGGCCGGCATCCAGATCACGCACGTGCCCTACAAGAGCAGCGCGCCCGCGCTCGCCGACCTGATCAGCGGCCAGGTGCAGCTGAACTTCGACACCATGCCCTCGATCATCGGCCAGATCAAGGCCGGCAAGGTGCGCCCGCTGGCGGTGACCTCGGCCCAGCGCAGCGCGCAGCTCCCGCAGGTGCCCACGATGGCCGAGTCGGGTCTGCCGAGCGTCGAGATCAGCGCCTGGTACGGGATCTACATGCCCGCCTCCACGCCCAAGGCGGTGCAGCAGAAGGTGCACGACGAAGTCAACAAGGTGCTGGCCATGCCCGAGACCAAGGCCCGGCTGGAGCCGGTGGGTGCGGAGATCCGCGCGATGTCGCAGGCCGACTTCATCACCTTCCACATGGCCGAGTACAAGCGCTTTGGCGACATCATCCGCAAGAACAACATCACGATCGAGTGATGCGCATGGACACCACGGCGCTGCCCGTCGTCTGCCTGACCCTGGGCGACCCGGCCGGGATCGGCCCCGAACTCATCGCCCGGCTGCTCGATCGCCCCGACGCCACCCAGCACGCCAACCTGGTGCTGGTGGGCGACCCCTGGCTGTGGCAAGAGGGGCAGCGCATCGCCGGCGTACAGGTGGCCAGCACAGCGCTGCCGGATCTGGCCCAGGTACGCGGGCGCGCCGACACGCACCTGCCCGCCTTCGTCGCCGTGGACAGCGTGCAGCGCACCGAAGTCGAGCCGGGCCAGGCCGGTGCAGCCGGCGGCCGCTCGGTGCTGCAGGTGCTCGACCAGTGCATGGACGCGGCGCTGGCCGGGCAGATCGACGCGATTGTCTTCGCGCCGCTGAACAAGCTGGCGATGAAGCGCGGCGGACTGCGCCACGAGGACGAACTGCACCACTTCGCCGAACACCTGGGCGTGCAGGGATACTTCTGCGAATTCAACACGCTCGGCGACCTGTGGACCGCGCGCATCTCCTCGCACGTGCCGCTGAAGGACGCGGCCAGCTACCTGAGCCAGGAGCGCATCACCCAGGCGGCGGAACTCATCTACCAGGCGCTGCGCGCCAGCGGCATGGCCACACCGAAGGTGGCGATCGCCGGCTTCAACCCGCACAACGGCGAAGGCGGCACCTGCGGGCGCGAGGAGATCGACATCATCGAGCCGGCCGTGCGCGCGCTGCAGGCGCGCCACTGGCCGAGCGAGGCGCCGTTCCACGGGCCGTTTCCCGCCGACACCATCTTCCTCAAGGCACTGGCCGGCGAATACCAGGCCATCGTGACCATGTACCACGACCAGGGCCAGATCGCCATCAAGCTGCTCGGCTTCTCACGCGGCGTCACGGTGCAGGGCGGCCTGCCGGTCCCGATCACCACGCCGGCGCACGGCACGGCCTATGACATCGCCGGCCAGGGCAAGGCCAGCGTGGAGGCGACCTGGCAGGCATTCCTGATCGCCTGCCGCATGGGCGCGGCGCAACGCACCACCTCAACCACCACCGATCATCCGCACACCCCATGAAGATCAAATCAGTCCGCGCCCGCGTCTACGAATGGAAAGGCAAGACCGTTCCGCCGCAGGGCAATTTCTGCTCCAACGCCATGGACCTCGTCTATTCGAAGACCGAGACCATGCACACGTTTCGCTTCCACTCCTGGACCGTGGTCGAGATCGAGACCGACGACGGCATCGTCGGGCTCGGCGACGTCGCGGTCGCCGCGCGCATCGCCGAGGCGATCATCGACGAATACCTGGCACCGCTGGTCATCGGCCAGGACCCGTGGGACTACGAATACCTCTGGCAGCGCATGTACCGCAGCACGCACGCGTGGGGGCGCAAGGGCGTGACCATGGCGGCGATCTCGGCGGTGGATCTCGCGATCTGGGACATCCTGGGCAAGAGCGTGGGCAAGCCGGTGTTCAAGCTGCTGGGCGGGCGCACGAAGGAAAAGATCCCCTGCTACTACAGCAAGCTCTACCGCACCGACCTCGGTGAAATGCAGCGCGAGGCGCAGCAGTTCCTCGATCAGGGTTTCCGCGCCTTCAAGATGCGCTTCGGCTACGGCCCGGCGCACCTGCAGCAAGGCGTGGTGGAAAACCTCAAGTCGGTGGAGGCGGTGCGCGAGGTGATCGGCTACGACACCGACCTGATGCTCGAGTGCTACATGGGCTGGAACCTGGAATATGCCCGGCGCATGCTGCCCAAGCTGGAGAAATTCCAGCCGCGCTGGCTGGAGGAACCCGTGATCGCCGACGACATCGATGGCTACGCCGAACTGAACGCGATGAACGTCATGCCGATCTCCGGCGGCGAACACGAGTTCGGCCTGTACGGCTTCAAGCAGTTGCTGGAGAAGCGTGCCGTCGGCGTGGTGCAGTACGACACCAACCGCGTGGGCGGCATCACCGCCGCGCACAAGATCAACGCGCTGTGCGAGGCCTACAGCGTGCCGGTGATCCCGCACGCCGGCCAGATGCACAACTACCACCTGACCATGAGCACGCTGGCCTCGCCCATGGCCGAGTACTTCCCGATCTTCGACGTGGAAGTGGGCAACGAACTGTTCTGGTACATCTTCGACGGCGAGCCGGTCGCGGAGAACGGCTTCCTGCAACTGAGGGACGACGTGCCGGGGCTGGGCCTGTCGCTCAAGACCACGTACCTGGATCGATTCGACATCGTCGAATAGTTGCCTGCCCGATCACCCCACACTTGCGACACCATGCCAGGACTCTCCAACCCGCGCTACCGCGGGATATTCCCCGTCATTCCCACCACGTTCCATGAAGACGGCACGCTCGACCTGGCCAGCCAGAAGCGCTGCATCGACTTCATGATCGACTCGGGCGTGGATGGCCTGTGCGCGCTCGCGAACTACTCCGAGCAGTTCCTGCTCTCCGACGATGAGCGCGAGACACTCACCCGCACCGTGCTCGAGCATGTCGCCGGACGCGTGCCGGTGATCGTGACCACCACGCACACCGCCACCGGGGTCTGTGCCGAGCGCAGCCGCCGCGCGCAGGACATGGGCGCGGCCATGGTCATGCTCATGCCGCCCTACCACGGCGCCACCTTTCGCTTCGGCGAGACCCAGGTGCGCGCATTCTTCCAGGGGGTATCGGATGCGATCGACATCCCGATCATGATCCAGGACGCGCCGGCCGCCGGCACGCCGCTGTCACCTGCCTTTCTCGCGCAGATGGCGCGCGAGATCGAGCAGGTGCGCTACTTCAAGATGGAGACCGCCGGGGCCGCCTCCAAGCTGCGTGAACTGATCGCACTCGGCGGCGAAGCGATCGAAGGACCGTGGGATGGCGAGGAAGGCATCACGCTGCTGGCCGACCTGGAAGCCGGTGCCACCGGTGCCATGACGGCTGGCGGCTTCGCCGACGGAATCCGGCCCATCATCGAGGCGCACCGGAAAGGCGACAAGGACACCGCCTTCGCCCAGTACCAGCGCTGGCTGCCGCTGATCAACCACGAGAACCGCCAGGCGGGCTTCCTGGCCGCCAAGGCGCTGATGAAGGAAGGCGGCGTGATCGCCTGCGACGCGCCGCGTTCGCCCTGGCCGCCGATGCACCCTGAAGTGCGCCGCCAATTGCTCGACATCGCGCGCCGGCTCGATCCGTTGGTGCTAAGCTGGGGCCATTGAAAGGCCAGTCAGAACACCCAGACACCATGACCAACAAGTTCGACAACCTCATCGGCGGCGCCTGGACGCACGCCAACACCTACACCCCCAACACCAACCCGGGCGACGTCTCCGACGTGATCGGCGAATACGCGCAGGGCGATGCAGCCAGCGTGCAGGCGGCGGTGGCGGCGGCCACGGCGGCGTTCCCGGCCTGGAGCACCTCGGGCATCCAGGCGCGCCACGACGCGCTGGACAAGATCGGCAACGAGATCCTGGCGCGCAAGGAAGAACTCGGCGCGCTGCTCGCGCGCGAGGAAGGCAAGACCCGGCCGGAGGCGATCGGCGAGGTGGGACGCGCCGGCCAGATCTTCAAGTTCTTCGCCGGCGAATGCCTGCGCCTGGCCGGCGAGATCGTGCCCTCGGTGCGCCCGGGCATCCACGTGGAGATCACACGCGAGCCACTCGGCGTGGTGGGCCTGATCACGCCCTGGAATTTCCCCGTCGCGATTCCCGCCTGGAAAGTCGCCCCGGCGCTGGCGTTCGGCAACTGCGTGGTGCTCAAGCCCGCCGACCTGGTGCCCGGCAGCGCCTGGGCGCTGGCCGAGATCATCCACCGCAGCGGCCTGCCGCCCGGAGTGTTCAACCTCGTCATGGGACCGGGCCGCGTGATCGGCGACGCGCTGGTGCAGCACCCCGACGTGGCCGCGATCAGCTTCACCGGCTCGGTGAGCGTGGGCCGGCGCATCTTGGCGCGCTGCGCCGAACTGCACAAGAAGGTGCAGCTCGAAATGGGCGGCAAGAACCCGCAGGTGGTGCTGGACGACGCCGACCTGGCGCACGCGGTGGAGCTGTGCACGCAAAGCGCCTACTACTCCACCGGCCAGCGCTGCACGGCGTCGAGCCGGCTCATCGTCACGCAGGGCATCTATCCGCGCTTCATCGAGGCGCTGCAGGCGCGCCTGGCCCGGATCAAGGTCGGCGACGCGCTGGCCGCCGGCACCGACATGGGCCCGGTGGTGAGCCAGGCGCAGCTCGAGCAGGACCTGAGCTACGTCGAGATCGCCCGGGCCGAGGGCGGCACCCTGGCCGCGGGCGGCCAGCGCACCGCCTGCCACACCGGCAGCGGCAAGCAGGGCTACTTCATGGCGCCCACCCTGTTCACGGACACCGAACCGGCGATGCGCATCAACCGCGAGGAAGTGTTCGGCCCGGTGGCCAGCGTGATCCGCGTGCCGGACTACGAACACGCGCTCGCGGTGGCCAACGACACCGAGTTCGGCCTCTCGGCCGGCATCGCCACCACCAGTCTGAAACACGCCACGCATTTCAAGCGTCACGCGCAGGCCGGCATGGTGATGGTCAACCTGCCCACCGCAGGCGTCGACTACCACGTCCCCTTCGGCGGGCGCAAGGGCTCGAGCTACGGCCCGCGCGAGCAGGGCCGCTACGCGCAGGAATTCTTCACGGTGGTGAAGACGGCGTATACGCTGAGCTGAAGCGGGGTGGGGTCAGGTCTTGCCTTTTGCCTCTACCGATGAGTAGGTGCGCTCCCCTTTTTCGGTAGAGGCAAAAGGCAAGACCTGACCCCATCGACCCCTCACTCCACCGTCACCGACTTGGCCAGGTTGCGCGGCTTGTCTACATCCGTCCCGCGGGCGCAGGCGGTGTGGTAGGCGAGCAGTTGCAGCGGCACCACGTGCAGCAGCGGTGAGAGTGCGCCGTAGTGGCCGGGCATGCGGATCACGTTGATGCCTTCGGCGTTCTCGATGTGGGTGTCACCGTCGGCCAGCACGTAGAGCACGCCGCCGCGCGCGCGCACTTCGTGCATGTTGCTCTTGAGCTTTTCCAGCAGGGCGTCGTTGGGCGCCACCGTGACCACCGGCATGGCGCTGGTCACCAGCGCCAGCGGGCCGTGCTTGAGTTCGCCCGCGGGGTAGGCTTCGGCGTGGATGTAGCTGATCTCCTTGAGTTTCAACGCACCTTCGAGCGCGATCGGGTAGTGCAGGCCGCGGCCGAGAAACAGCGCGTTCTCCATCTTCGCGAAGTCCTGCGCCCAGGCGATCACCTGGGGCTCGAGCGCAAGCACCGACTGCAGGGCGACCGGCAGGTGGCGCATCGCCTTGAGGTGCATGTCTTCCTCGTCCTGACTCAGTTTGCCGCGGCTTTGCGCCAGCGCCAGCGTGAGCAGGAACAGGCCGGCCAGTTGCGCGGTAAAGGCCTTGGTCGAGGCCACGCCGATCTCGATGCCGGCGCGCGTGATGTAGGCGAGCTTGCATTCGCGCACCATGGCGCTGGTAGCCACGTTGCAGATGGTGAGCGTGTGCGGCATGCCCAGGCTCTGCGCGTGACGCAGCGCGGCCAGGGTATCGGCGGTCTCGCCGGACTGGGTGATGGTGACCACCAGCGTCCTGGGGTTGGGCACCGAGCTGCGGTAGCGGTACTCGCTGGCGACCTCGACCTGGGTCGGAATGCCGGCGATGCTCTCCAACCAATACTTTGCGGTGCAGCCGCTGTAGTAGCTGGTGCCGCAGGCCAGGATGAGCACCGAGTCGATCTCCTTGAACACCCGCGCTGCGCTCGCCTCGGCCCCATCGAAGAGTTCCGGCACGACCGCCTGCACGCCTTCGAGCGTGTCGCCGATGGCACGCGGCTGCTCGAAGATCTCCTTTTGCATGAAATGGCGATACGGCCCCAATTCGGCTGCTCCGCTGTGCGCCAGCACGGTCCTGACTGGACGCTGGGCGGGCGCGACCGGCTTGTGCGCCTTGTCGCGCAGCCAGTACTTGCCGAGCTGCACGTCCACCAGGTCGCCCTCTTCCAGGTAGACGATCTGGTCGGTGACGCCAGCCAGCGCCATCGCGTCACTGGCCAGGAAATGCTCCTGACCATCCTTGCCCACGCCAAGGATCAGCGGAGAGCCGGCGCGCGCGCCGACCAGGCGCTGCGGTTCGTCCTTGCAGAACACCGCGATCGCGTAAGCGCCGCGCAGTTGGCGCACCGCCGCCTGCACCGCCTCGAACAGGTCACCGTCGTACAGGCTGTCGACCAGATGCGCGATGACTTCGGTATCGGTCTGGCTCTGGAACACGTAGCCTTTGGCCGTCAGCGCCGCGCGCAGTTCGTCGTGGTTCTCGATGATGCCGTTGTGCACCAGCGCGATGCGACCCGGGCGTGTACAGGCGTCGGCCCCGGTGCCGTGGCTGAAGTGCGGATGCGCGTTGTGCACCGCCGGCGCGCCGTGCGTGGCCCAGCGCGTGTGCGCGATTCCGGTGCCGCCCTGCAGTTTGCCGCTCGCCACCTGCTCGGCCAGTTCGGCCACGCGCGAGGTGCTGCGTGCACGTTGCAGTCCGCCGGCGTGCACGGCCACGCCGCAGGAGTCATAGCCACGGTATTCGAGCCGCTGCAGGCCCTGCACCAGGATCGGAACGATGTTGCGGGTGGATACGGCGCCGACGATGCCACACATGAGGACAGCTCCAGAAGTTGTGGCGCGATGGTACCTGCGACCAATAAAAATAATCTGCCAAATTGTGCACAACATTGGCAGTTGGTTTCATGAAATCATTGATTTAGCGATTAATTTCATAGATTATCGAAATATGGAACAAATCGAACTCGATGAAATCGACCTTCGGCTGCTCGATCTGCTGCAGCGCGATGCGTCGCTGAGCAACCAGGAACTGGCGCAGCAGGCCTTCACCTCGCCGCCCACCTGCCTGCGACGCCTCAAGCGGCTGCGCGAGGCTGGCGTGATCGAGCGCCAGATCGCCGTGCTCTCCCCGGACCGGCTGGCACCCGTGCTGGGCCACGGCCTGACCGCGCTGGTGGAGATCACGCTGGACCACCAGGGCGCGGAGTGGCTCGACGCCTTCGAGCAGCGCGTGCTGCCCGACGATGCCGTGCAGCAGTGCTACCGGGTCTCGCCCGGACCGGACTTCGTCCTCGTGGTGCACGTGGCCGACATGCCGCACTACCACGCACTGGCGCAGCGCCTGTTCACGGGTGATGCGAACGTGCGCAACGTGAAGGCGTTCTTCAGCATCCGGCGCGCCAAGTTCGGCGCGCAACTGCCGCTGCAGGTGCCCTCCCCAGCCAGCACGACTGACCCAACCTGACGAGCAGGTCCAGCAGACCGGATTGCAGCGCGCCTGTCGGGCGCATGGTGCACGAAACCCGTGTCGTGATTTGCGTCGGCAGCGTCGACCCGATCGGCCACCGGTAGGACCGCCGGCAACCTCGTCAGGCCACTGGCTCCTCGTCAGGCCAGCGGCAGGTCGAACGCGATGCGGCAGCCCTGGCCGGGCGCGCCGCTGGCGCGGATCTGGCCACCGTGGCGCTCGACCACCTTACGCGCCAGCGCGAGCCCCAGGCCGAGACCCTCGAACTGGCGCGCACCGTGCAGGCGCTGGAACACCCGGAACAGCCGGTCCTGCGTGCGCGGGTCGAACCCGGCACCGTTGTCCTGCACATGGATTTCACATCGGCCGCCCGCCAGCGCACGCCAGCCGACCTCGATGCGAGCCGCGCCGGCGCAATCGCGCGTGAACTTGAGCGCGTTGTCGAGCAGGCAGCCCAGCATGCGGCCCAGCAGCGCTGCGTCGCCCTGCACCGGCGGCAGGTCTGGCGCGATGTGCCAGTCCAGCACGCGCGCCTGCGCCCGCTCGTCCATCTGCCGGCGCAGATCGCCGAGCAGACGCCCGAGGTCGACCGGATCGCACTGCAGGTCGGTACGCCCCAGGCGCGCGAGTTCGAGCAGGCCGTCGATCATGCGACCCAGTTGCACCGCAGCGCCGGCGGCGGTATCCAGGTGCGCGGCCACCGCCGGCTCGAGCGCCTCGCCCAGGTCTTCACGCGCGATGCGCAGGTAGGCCTGCACGTGGCGCAGCGGCGCGCGCAGATCGTGCGACACCGAGTGGGTGAAGTCCTCCAGCGCCTGGCGCGCCTGCGCCAGTTCGCGCTCGAGTTCCTCGACGCGCCGTGCGGCGTCGCCGCCCGCGCTCACTTCTGCGGGCGCTTCCATCCGCTGATCGTGGTCTGGCGCCCGCGCGCCACACTCAGCGCGCCGGCCGGCGTGTCCCTGGTGATGGTGGAGCCGCCGCCCACGGTACCGCCCACACCCAGCGTGACGGGCGCCACCAGCACGCAGTTGCTGCCCACGTGCACGTCGGCTTCGATCACGGTGCGGTGCTTGGCGACGCCGTCGTAGTTCGCGGTGATGCTGCCGGCGCCAAAATTCACGCGCTCGCCCACCGTGGCATCACCCAGGTAGGCCAGGTGGTTGGCCTTGGCGCCTGCGGCCAGGGTCGAGTTCTTGATCTCCACGAAGTTGCCCACGTGCACCTGTGGTCCGAGTCGCGCTCCCGGGCGCAGCCGCGCGAACGGACCCACCAGCGCGCCGGCACCGACCGTGACGCCGGCCCGCTCGCCGTCGATGTGGGTGAACGGATGGATCACCGCGCCGTCCTCGATGCGCGCGTTGGCGATCACGCAATTGGCGCCGATGCGCACGTCGTCACCGAGTTCCACCGCGCCCTCGAACACACAGTTGACGTCGATCGCCACGTCCTGCCCGCAGCGCAACTCGCCACGCAGGTCGAAACGCGCCGGGTCCGCGATGCGCACGCCCTGCTCCATCAGACGCGCGGCCTGGCGCTGCTGGCAGGCGCGTTCGAGTTCGGCCAGTTGCAGCGGGCTGTTCACGCCGGCCACCTGCACCGCGTCCTGGATCCGGTGTGCGCGCACCGGCACACGATCGGCCACCGCGAAGCGCACCACGTCGGTGAGGTAGTACTCGCCTTGCGCATTGCGGTTGTCCAGCCGCGCCAGCCAGGGCTTGAGCAGGCGCGCAGGCACCGCCATGATGCCGCTATAGATCTCGCGGATCGCGCGCTCCGCGGCGCTCGCGTCCTTGTGCTCGACGATCGCGCGCACCGGCGCATCGGTGCCCGCGCCATCGCGCACGATACGGCCATAGCCGGTGGGGTCCGCCAGTTCCAGCGTGAGCAGCGCGAGCGCCCTGCCGTCGCACAGCGCGATCAGCTCGCGCAGGGTCTGCGCCAGGGTGAGCGGCACATCGCCGCTGAGCACCACCACCACGCCGTCGTCGGGCAGCACCGGCGCAGCCTGCTGCACCGCGTGCCCGGTGCCGAGCTGGGGCTCCTGGCGCACGCAGCGCAGTTGCATGCCGGGCGCGACGCCTTGGCCCGGTGCGCAGGCCGCCTCCACCTGCGCGGCACCGTGGCCAGTGATCAGCACCGCATGGCGGGCACCGAGTTCGGCCGCGGTGGCCAGCACATGGTGCACCAGCGGCCGCCCGGCCAGGGGATGCAATACTTTGGGCAGCTTGCTCTTCATGCGGGTGCCCTTGCCCGCTGCCATGATCACCACGTCGACCATGCCGCCATTCGAATCCATCGCCGTATCCCGTCGCCTGGAGTTGACCTGGGGCCGGATTATCCGCCCGCTCGCCGTGCTGGCCATGGCGCTGCTGCTGGCGGGTTGCAGCGCCGTCAAGCTGGCCTACAACAACCTGCCCGACATCACGTACTGGTGGATCGACGGCTACGCCGACCTGGGCGAAGTCCAGTCGGTGCAGTTGCGCAACGAGCTCGCGCGCCTGCAGGCCTGGCACCGCGCCAACGAACTGAGCCCGATCGCCGAATTGCTGCAGCAGATCCAGCGCGACGCGCGCAGCGACACCAGCGCCGAGGCAGTCTGCCGCTTCTACGACCAGTTGCGCACCCGGCTGGAGCCGCTGCGCCTGCAGGCCGAGCCCGCCGCCGTGACGTTGGCCATGTCACTCACGCAGGCGCAGGTGCGCCACATCGAGAAGCGCTTCGAGAAGGGCAATGCGCAGTGGCGCCGCGAATGGCTGGAGGTCGACCCGGCGCAGCGGCTGGAGAAGCAACTGAAGGCTGCGCTCGATCGCGCCGAGCAGTTCTACGGCACGCTCGACGAACGCCAGCGCGCCGTGCTGCAGGCGGGTCTGGCCGGCTCCGGTTTCGACCCGCAACGCAGCGTGCGCGAACGGCTGCGCCGGCAACAGGACCTGCTGCAGGTGCTGCGCACGCTGGGCGGCAGCGGCGGCGCACGGCCGAGCGCGACGCAGGCCGGCGCCGCGCTGCAAGGCGTCCTGCAGCGCTTCCTGCAGTCCCCCGACCCGGACTATCGCAGCTACGCGCAGGCCATGACGCTGCAGGCCTGCCGCACCTGGGCCCGGCTGCACAACGGCACCAGCGCCGAACAGCGCGAACGCGCCATCGCGCGCGTGGCCGCCTACGAGCGCGACGCACGCGAACTGGCGCGCCAATAGCCAGCGCTTCGCGTGGATCGCACGGCATGGCCCGGCGCCGCGTGGCGCAAGGTCTGGTGCTGGTGCGCGCCCCTTGCGCTGGCGTCGTCAGACTCCCCCCGGGGGTGCGAGGAAAATCGGGCGTGGCGCTGCGTTTCTTCATGGGCACTTGCCCCGACAGGCCACGGCCGCGCCGGTTGGACGACGCGGATGGGGCCGGCCAGTCATCCACCTTCGGGTGGACGCGCGCGGTCGATGTGGGCCGTCTCTTGTTACAGTCGGTGGCACCACCCGCAGTGAGCGGCCCGATGGGGAGCGATCCATGGCCAGCGAACACGACGTGCCCGTCTGCACTGCGCAGCATCCCGAACCGCTGCGCACGCTGGCCGCGCGTGGCCAGCAGCGCCGCTACCGCAAGGGGAGCATCCTGATCCACGAAGGCGACGTGGGCGACACCTTGTTCATCGTGCTCGACGGGCGTGTGAAGATCTACTGCACGGACAGCAACGGCCGCGAGATCACCTTCGGCGTGCTCGGCGCAGGCGAATATTTCGGCGAGATGGCGCTCGACGGCGGGCCGCGCTCGGCCAGCGTGGTCACGCTGGAGCCCACCGTGTGCGCCGTGATCGGCCGAGCGGCGCTGATGCAGTACATCGGCGAGCGGCCCGCATTCGCGCTGGACCTGCTGTCCACGGTGATCGGGCGCCTGCGCATGGCCACGCGCGACGCACGCAACCTCGCCTTCATCGACGTCTACGGCCGCATCACCGCGCTCATCCACGAACTGGCCACACCTCAGGCCGACGGGCGCCGGCGCATCACGGAACGCGTCACGCATCAGGCGATCGCCAGCCGCGTGGGCTGCAGCCGCGAGATGGTCAGCCGCATCCTCAAGGACCTGGTCAAGGGCGGCTACCTCGGTCGCAAGACCGGGCACGGGTTCCGCTCGTACCGCTGAGCCCCTCGCGGGGCCGACCCGGACGACGGCGGCCCACCCCTCATCCGTACGGATCCGG
>JBDHRZ010000035.1:0-13962 GCA_039807845.1 Rhodoferax sp. | reverse complement strand
CAGCTCGGCACGCCATTTGCCGTGACCCCCGAGGGCGACGCGGACCCGGCCTTCAAGCAGGTGCTGGCCGAGGCGGGCGACGCCGACCTGGTCGAGTTCACCAGCGTCGCCGGCCTGCCGGCGCGCGCCGTGCGCACCCCCTGGCTGGATGCCTACCTGCGCATGGAGCACAAGCTGCAGGCGGTGGCGCACAAGAAGTCGCGCTGCACCAAGAGCTTCGACTGCCTGGAGCAGTGCGGGCTGCGCGACGGTTATGTGGGCTGGGGCCAGTTCTGTATCGACAACCAGCTCGCCGCAGCCCTGCGTGGGGATGTGCGCAAGGGCTTGTTCTTCCGCGGCGTGGGCCCGCTGCCCTTCGGCGACCAGATCCGCAGCGTGCGCGCGCTGGTCAAGCAGTTGCTGGTGCCCGAACCGGCCTTGATGCCGTCGGCCTGACGGCGCGCGCGTCGCCGGTCCGGTGCGGGGCACCGAGCCGGCGACGCCCCCCCCCGAGCGCATGTTGGATCAGCACGAGGAGCCACGCCCAGCGACCCCGCCCGGCCTGCCACTGCTGCGCACCGGCATGCGGCCGTTCTACCTGCTCGCGGCGCTCGCGGCCGGCCTCGCGGTACCGAGCTGGATCGCGGTGCAACTGGGCGCGCTGGTCTGGCCCGCGCGCTTGCGCATGCCGGCGCTGGCGTGGCACGCGCACGAGATGCTCTACGGGTTCGCCTGCGCCACGGTGATCGGCTTCCTGCTCAGCGCCAATCGGGCCTGGACCGGGCTGGGAACTTCGCGTGCGAACGCACTGGGCGCGCTGGCCATCCTGTGGCTGGCGGGCCGGGTGACATCCTTCATCGCACCCTACCCGCTCTTCGCGCTGATCGACCTGGCGCTGCTTCCACTCGTCGCCTGGGTGCTGATCCGCCTGCTCCTGCACACCGGCATGTACCGCAACCTGCCGCTGACCGTGATCCTGATGCTGCTGGCGCTGGCCAACCTGATGTTCCACCTGTCGGTGCTTCAGTGGCTCCCGATCCCGATCCTGCCACCGCTCTACGCTGCACTGTCCCTGCTGGTGCTGATGCAATGCATGATGGCCGGGCGGGTGATTCCCGGCTTCACGATCAGCGCGAGCCGCGGCACGCTGCGCATCGTGGCCTGGCGCGGGCTGGAACGCGGCTGCCTCGCATCGACCGCGCTCGGCCTGGCGCTGTGGGCGATGGCCCCTCCCTCCTGGGCACCGGCCTCGGCGCTGGTGCTGGCCACGGCCGCTTCCACCCACCTGCTGCGCCAATGGCGCTGGCGTTCCGCCGTGATCTGGCAGCGACCGGTGCTGTGGATCCTGCACGCCGCCTACCTGTGGATCGGCCTGGGGCTGGCCCTGCTCGCGCTGGCGCAGATGGGCTGGGTGAGCGCCTCGGCCGGCGTCCACGCACTCGGCGTGGGCTCCACCGGCGGCCTGATCATGGGCATGATGACACGCACGGCGCGCGGCCAGACCGGCCGCGGCCTGCAGACCGGCAGGCTGGAACTGGCAGCCTATCTGCTGGTCATGCTGGCGGCGCTGCTGCGCGTGCTGCAGCCACTGCTGCCGCGTGGCGACCTTGCCGCGCCGCTATGGGTCGCGGCTGCCGCCGCCTGGAGCAGCGCCTTTTTCATTTACCTGTGGATCTACACCCCGTGGCTGGTATCGCGCCGGCCAGACGGAAGAGATGGATGAATAACGATGGACTACGCCACCATTCGAATCGTGCACATCAGCTGTGCGGTCCTGAGCATCAGCCTGTTCACGCTGCGCGGCGGCCTGCAGTTCGCCGGAGTGGACTGGCGCCGCTGGCGCGTGCTGCGCATCGCACCACACATCAACGACACGGTGTTGCTGAGCGCAGCCGTCGCGCTGTCCTGGATGAGTCATCAGTATCCGTTGCAGCAGGCGTGGCTGAGCGCGAAGGTCGGCGCGCTGCTGCTCTACATCGTGCTCGGCCAGATGGCGTTTCGCCGCGGTGCGCCACGGCGGCGCCAACTGCTGTTCTTCTTTGCCGCGCTGGCCACCGTGGGCTACATCGTGCTGGTGGCGATCAAGCGCTCGGCTTCGCTCGGCTTGATCGCATGAGCGCGTCGGGCGCTGCTGCTGAAAAGATGCTCCTGCCCAGAAGATGTGCTTTGCTGGAAGGGCAATTGCAAGGCGAAGCCACGGGATTGCGATCGGATGAGGCACCGGGCCGAGCGTCACTTCGGTGGCAAGCGCGCGAGCTTCTCAGCCAGCGACGTCGTCTCCACGCTCTACTTCAAGACTGAACTACGGCCTTGGAGGATGGATCAACACTTCAGCATTTTGAATTGAATACCTTCCTCATTAGCTCAAGCCTATGGCTACTGCCACATCCGATCTCGAGAACTCTTGCAGGTACCAATTCGATAGATCTAAGAGTCTCGATAATTATGTCTGTGTCGTGCTGATCAAAGGATTGTTTGTTTCGTGCGAACCACTGATCACCTTCTGCTGCTAAGAATATATTCTTCTGTGCTGTGCTGCGCCCCATGATCTGTTTCCTTTGTTTTCCGCCGAGGTGCGTATCAGCCCCCAACGTTTCGCGTGCGGGCTGAAAGTTCAAATCCATTGTCATTTGCCCATTGATGCAACGCCCTCTCGATTGCATTGTTCTCGAATTCGTACCATTGCTTCAGACGGTTCTTGTATTCCAAGAAATCCTTGAATCTCGAGTAAGCGCCACGTCGCGAGAAGAACGAATGTACTCTGTTAATTTCATCGGGGAAATGGGCTTCCACAAACTCGAATACCAAGTTTCGACCTAATTGAAGGTCACTCTTGTGTGGAACTGCAATATACAAAGTCCCGTCATCGATGTCTCCTGGGAGTGTCTCGTCATCCTCGAACTCATTCGACACCCAATAGACCTTTCCGGTCGCACGTGACACATACGCCGAATTCTCGTACTGCATCGCGCCTGAGACCCGGCTGGGTCACTAGCGCAACCATGATCTTCCAAGTCCGTCACCGGCGAGGCATAACTGGGCTGAACGGTCAACTCAGTTATTGTGTGTCTTCGACTCAATGGCTGTCAATGCTGAAACATCGCCCTCAGCCCCTACCCAAACCGCACCGCATTGCCCTCCCGGTCGAACGGAATGAATCCATCCAGCCGTCCGATCCGCACGGCCTCGACCATGCGTTCGAGCGCATCCTCGACCTCCTTCTCCGCTGGCGCCGAGCCGCTGCGGCCCGACAGAGCCGCCACGAAGACCAGCGTCCACGGCCGGCCGAACCGGTTCGACTCTTCGGCCAGGGCGGCGAAATCGGTCAACTCGGCTGGCGACTTGTCGACCGCCATCACCGGCTCCAGCGCGCCGCCTTCACCAGCCTCGAACCGCGCGCGCTCCTGTGGCGTGGCGTCGTCGGGCAGTTCGGCCGCCGCGAACACGAACAGCAGGCACTGGGGTTGGGGTTGTGACCGGGCTGCGGTCAGGAGTTCGTCGAAACTGCTTATTTCCATGACGGGCACGCAGGTGCGGAGGGCTTGAAGAGGTGAATTGCGCCCGGGCCGGGGGCGGCGCGGGCGCCGGGGTCGCAGCGCAAACCGGCTTGCCGCCGGGCGCGGAGTACATTATCGTGAACGGGCTTCGCCGCGGCTCGCCAGCACGGCGCATGGCCCACGCATCATCGATGCACGCGCCACGCAGCGCAAACACAGACGAGAACACGACACCATGCCCAGGACCGCGACCGCGCGCGACACCGTGACGCTCCCACCCCAATCGATCAGCGAGGAAGTGCTGCTCGAGAAGTACGCCAAGGACGGCGAGAAGACGATCGTCGACGTGAACCGGCGCGTTGCGCGTGCGCTGGCCCAGGTCGAGCAACCCGAGCGCCGCGCCCACTGGGAAGGGCGCTTCCTGGCAGCGCTGCAGAGCGGTGTCCTGCCGGCCGGCCGGATCCAGTCCGCGGCCGGCACCGACCTGACGGCGACGCTGATCAACTGCTTCGTGCAACCGGTCGGCGACTCGATCGCGCACGAGGAGGATGGCCACCCCGGCATCTACATCGCCCTGACGCAGGCGGCCGAGACCATGCGCCGCGGAGGCGGCGTCGGCTACGTCTTCTCGCGCATCCGGCCGCACGGCGCCTGGGTCGGCAGCACGCGCAGCAGCGCGTCCGGTCCGGTGAGCTACATGCAGGTGTTCGACCGCTCCTGCGAGACGGTCGAGTCGGCCGGCGCGCGGCGCGGCGCGCAGATGGGCGTGCTGCGCTGCGACCACCCGGACATCGAGGAATTCATCCGCTCCAAGGACAGCGGCGCCTTGAGCAACTTCAACATCTCGGTGGGCGTGACCGACGCCTTCATGCAGGCGCTGCAGTCCAACGACGAGGTCGAACTGGTGCACCGTGCCGAGCCGGGCCCCGCGCAGAAGCAGGCCGGCGCATACCAGGTCACGCCGGCCCAGGGCAGCGCGTACTGGGTCTACCGCAAGCTGCCGGCGCGGCTGTTGTGGGACCAGATCATGCGCTCCACCTACGACCACGCGGAGCCGGGCGTGCTGTTCCTGGACCGCATCAACCACGACAACAACCTGCAGTACTGCGAGACCATCGCCTGCACCAACCCGTGCGGCGAGCAGCCGCTGCCCGCCTATGGCTGCTGCTGCCTGGGCTCGATCGACCTGACGCGCTTCGTGCGCGAGCCGTTCAGCGACGCGGCCCGTTTCGACGAGGCAGGTTTTGCGGCGCTGGCCGGCGTGGCGGTGCGCATGCTCGACAACGTGCTCGACATCACCGTCTGGCCGCTGCCGCAGCAGCAGGCCGAGGCGCACAACAAGCGTCGGGTCGGGCTGGGCTTCACCGGCCTGGGCGACGCGCTGGTGATGCTCGGGCTGCATTACGACAGCGACGCGGCGCGCGCGATGGCACGGCGCATCACCGAATGCATGCGCGACGCCGCCTACCTCGCCTCGTGCGAACTCGCGCGCGAGCGTGGCGCTTTCCCGCTGTTCAACGCCGACCTGTACCTGAGCGGTCAGGGCTTCGCGTCGCGCCTGCCGCAGGCGATCAAGGACCGCATCCGCGCCGACGGCATGCGCAACTCGCACCTGCTGTCGATCGCGCCCACCGGCACCATCAGCCTGGCGTTTGCCGACAACGCGAGCAACGGCATCGAACCGCCCTTCAGCTGGACCTACACGCGCAAGAAGCGCATGCCCGACGGCAGCTTCAAGGAATACGCGGTGCAGGACCACGCCTGGCGCCTGTACCGCCACCTGCACGGCGAAGACGCGCCACTCACGTCCGCCTTCGTGACGGCGCTCGAACTCAGCGCACAGGCGCACGCGGCGATGGTGGCAGCGGTGGCGCCCTGCATCGACACCTCGATCTCCAAGACCGTCAACGTGCCAGCCAACTACCCGTATGCGGACTTCCAGGACCTGTACCTGCAGGCCTGGAAGGCCGGCCTCAAGGGGCTGGCCACCTACCGGCCGAACCCGGTGCTGGGCTCGGTGCTGCACGCGGACCTGCCGGCCGCGACCGAGCCGCTGCGCATCGCCGATGCCAACCGCCGCCTCGCGCTCGAGCGACTTCCCGCGCCCGTGCTCTCGTCGTTGCGCTGGCCGGGCCGGCCAGAACTGCCCGGCGGCAATCCGGCCTGGACCTTCATGGTGCACTACCCGTTCGGCGACTTCGCCCTGTTCGTCGGAGAACTCGCGCCGGAAGAAGGCGGCACGCCGCGCCCGTTCGAGGTCTGGGTGAACGGCGCCGAGCAACCGCGCGGGCTGGGCGCATTGGCCAAGACCCTGTCGATGGACATGCGCGCCAACGACACCGCCTGGCTGCAGCTCAAGCTCGACGCGCTGGCCACGGTGGCCGAGGAGCGCAGCTTCGAGATGCCGTTTCCGCCCAGCGGCGAGCGCCGGCTATTCCCCGGCGTGGTGGCCGCCACCGCGGCCGTGATCCGCTGGCGCTGCGAGCAGTTGCAGGGCGCGGACAACAAGCCGCAGCCGACACCGGTGCTGGATGCGATGTTCAGCCGCGAGGAGCCGATGACCGGCCCGGGCGGCACGCTGGCCTGGGCAGTGGACGTGGACAACCCCGCCACTGGCGAGCGCTTCACGCTCACGCTCAAGGAGATCACCCTGCCCCAGCATGACGGACCGGCGGTCACGCGGCCCTGTGCGCTCGGGTTTTCCGGCAACTATCCGCGCGCCTACGACGGGCTGGCGCGCCTGCTGTCGCTGGACATGCGGGTGATCGACCCGGCCTGGATCGGCATGAAGCTGCGCAAACTGCTCAACTACGCCGAGCCGCTGGGCCACTTCATGGCCTTCGTGCCCGGCCTGCCGGCGGGTGAGCGCCGCCAGCAGGTCTGGCCCTCGACCGTGGCCTACCTGGCGCGGCTGATCATCCACCGCTACGCCATGCTCGGGGTGCTGGACGAAGACGGCTTTCCGGTACGCGAAATGGGCGTGCTGGAAAACCCGGGCGACGGCCGCGAAGGCAGCGCGCTCGCAGGGCGCCCCTGCCCCGAATGCGGCAATCCGACCGTGATCAGGAAGGACGGCTGCGACTTCTGCACCGCCTGCGGCTTCGTCGGCCAGTGCGGCTGAAGCGATGAATCCCTCGCCTCGCGGACAAATCTGAAACTTCGGGGACAGACCGCAGCGCCGCGCAGCGGTGCGGAGCTCTGTCCCCGACACTTCGTAGCTGTCCGGCTGTTCACTTCGGGGACAGACCGCAGCGCCGCGCAGCGGTGCGGAGCTCTGTCCCCGACACTTCGTAGCTGTCCAGCTGTTCACTTCGGGGACAGACCGCAGCGCCGCGCAGCGGTGCGGAGCTCTGTCCCCGACACTTGCACTTCAGCTGCGCACCAGCAGCACCGGCAACTGCGTATTCGTCACGACCTTGTGCGCCACGCTGCCGAGCACCAGCTTTTCGATGCCGCTGCGGCCGTGGCTGCCCATCACGATCAGATCCACGTCGCTGGCTTCGGCCGCCTGCAGGATGCCGCGCCACACCGTACTCGATTCGATGTTGGCGGTCTGCAGCGCAACCCCGGCATCCTCCATCTGCTTGCGCGCACTGGCGAGCGCATCGCTCGCCGCGGCCTTGGCCACGCGCAGATATTGCATCTGGCCGCGGGCGAAGTCGGCTCCCACACCGGCAAACGGATACGGATCGACCACGTAGATCGCCGTCACCTTGCTGTGGAACGCCTGCGCCAGGCCGATCGCCTTGGCCACCGCCAGTTCGGCCGTCGGCGAGCCATCGATCGGGACCAGCAGGTGCTTGAACATGGGCGGTTCTCCTGGAAACGAGGGTGGGCCAAACCTGAAGGCGCGCCAGCGGCCACGATGCACGGCACGCGCGCCACGGCATTGTCCACCGGAAGCGCGGCGGTGCGCACCGGCCGTGACGGCCCACCCGATGCGCTACGATGAACCTCCGCCCACACGCACCCAGCCGTCCGCGCCCTGCTCCATGATCCCACTGTCCGTCCTCGACCTCGCCCCGATCACCGAAGGCGGCAGCGCCGCAGAGTCGTTTCGCAACACGCGCGAGCTGGCGCAACATGCCGAACGCTGGGGCTACCGCCGCTACTGGCTGGCCGAACACCACGGCATGCCCGGCATCGCGAGCGCAGCGACCGCGGTACTGATCGGGCACGTGGCCGGCGCCACGCAGAGCATTCGCGTCGGTGCCGGCGGCATCATGCTGCCGAACCACTCGCCGCTGACGATCGCCGAGCAGTTCGGCACGCTCGAGTCCCTGTACCCGGGCCGCATCGACCTGGGGCTTGGCCGGGCGCCGGGCTCGGATCCGCTCACCGCACAGGCGTTGCGCCGCAACCTCGATGCGAGTGCCGAGGCGTTCCCGCAGGACGTGCTGGAGCTGATCGACTACCTCTGCGAGCGGCCGCGCCAGCGCGTGCTGGCCGTGCCCGGCACCGGGCTGCAGGTGCCGATCTGGATCCTGGGATCGAGCCTGTTCGGCGCCCATCTGGCAGCCGCGCTGGGGCTGCCCTACGCCTTTGCGTCGCACTTCGCACCAGCGCAGATGATGGAGGCCATCGCCCTGTACCGGGATCGGTTCCGGCCCTCCGCGCAGTGCGCCCGGCCCTACGTGATGCTGGGCATGAACGTGATGGCGGCCAGAGACGACGAAACCGCCGCCTTGCGTGCCAGTTCCCAGCAGCAGGCGTTCGTCAACCTGCGCAGCGGCCGGCCCGGCCGCCTGCCCCCGCCACGGCCAGGCTACCGCGAGCAGCTCGGCGCGCACGAACGCGCCCTGCTCGACAGCACGCTGTCCTGCGCGGCGATCGGCTCACCTGACACGGTGGGCCAGCGCCTGCGCGCGTTCATCGACCGCACCGGCGCCGACGAGCTGATGATCACCTGCCAGATGTTCGATCCTGCGCAGCGCCTGGAGTCATACGAGATCCTCGCCGACGTGCATCGCGCCAGCGCCTGAAGGCGCGGCCAGCCCTGGCTGCGCAGGGTCCCCGGGGGGCGTTGCGGGGAAACGTGCGCGCAGCCCTGTGCTTGCGAAAGAGCGCGGCGCACGCGCCGCGATGGGTCAATTTCCTGCGCGACAAGGCTGGCACGACGGCCATGATTTGATCCGACGCAGGAAATCATGCCGGCAAGCGCCGCCAACCCCGGCGTGGCATGCGCCGCGCAGGTTTTGCGGTTACGCTCGCACCTGTCCGGGCCTGTTCCATCCATGGAACGCATGCACCGCGTCTGTGATCAAAGGAGTCCATGAGCAACGCCGACACTGCGCCGCCTGCAGCCGGACCGCCGGCCGTCGAACCAGAACCTGCGGGCGCGTCCCCGGGGCAGGCAGGCGTGACGCCCGCAGCGCCGACGGGCGAGGCGGCATCCGTCCCTGACCGGGACGATCTGGCGCGCAGGCGCAACGCGCAATTGCGCGCACTGGAAGCCAACCTGGCGCACGACGGCAGTGCCAGCCTGGACGATCTTGTCCAGGCCAACAAGCGACTGAAGAACACCTTCGTCATCACGCTGCGCGTGTTCTCCAACCTGCTGGAGACGCGCCGCAAGCACCTGGTGGGCCACGCCCGGCGCGTCGCCGCCCTGGCGCGCAAGCTGGCGACCCGGCTGCAACTGGAGCCCGCGCTGGTACACGAAGTCCTGATCGCGGGCCTGCTGCACGATCTGGGCAAGCTGGCCTTCGCGGATGCGCTGCTCGACACGCCGGTGGCCAACATGACGCCAAACCAACTGGAGGCCTACCGCCAGCACCCGGCACGGGCCGAACAGCTGCTCGCCCCGCTGCCGGACCTGCGCGGCGCCGCCGCCAGCATCGCCGCGCAGCTCGAACGCTTCGACGGCACCGGCCATCCACGCCAGCTGCAGGGCCGCGCGATCCTGGTGGGTGCACGCATCCTGGCGGTCTGCGCAGACTACGACAACCTGCAGATCGGCATGCTGGGGCCGCGCTGGCTGACCGCGCGCCAGGCGCTCGGCGTGATCGAACGGGCCGCGGGTACGCGCTACGACCCCTGGGTGGTCGATGCCTTCTCTGCCCTGCTGCGCGGGCGGCCCGAGAGCACGGCGCAAGATGCCCGGCCAGTCGACAGTGCGGCCACCAGCAGTCCGGACAAGGCGGCGACGCCCGCCGATCTGCTGGACGATCTGCTGGTCGGCGTGAGCGACCTCGACCCGGGCGACGTGCTGTCACGCGATCTCATCACGCCGGCCGGCCTGATGATGCTGCCCGCCGGACACACGATCGACGACCGCCTGATCCGCAAGATGGCCGACTTCGAGCAGACCGACAAGGTCGAACTGGCGGTGTACATCCGCAAGCCGGCCAGCGACGGCCATGAGGTCAGCGACGAAGACAATCACCTGGCAGAGAGCGACATCGGCAAGGTCGGCGACGCACACGAGAACGGCCACGCCAGGCAGGCCACCCCGGCAGACGGTGGAGCTGGCGGCAACAGCACCAGCCGGCCGTAACGCCCGGAGCCTGTCGGCGCACCAGATACGCAGGGCCGCCCCGAAGTTTCCTCGCTCGCTCTCGCGAGGGCCCGGCGAAGCCACGGCTGGAAGCGATCTCAGCGCAGGTTGCCGGTATGCCCGAGCGAATAGCGTCCCGGTTGCGGCCACACCGTCAACCCGTGCGGCTCGCGCCCGACCTTCACCTTGGCCACCTCGCCCGAGCGGGTGTCGATGCGGTACACCACGTCGTCGTAGCGCCCAGACAGCCAGAGGTGGTTGCCGTCCGCGCTGACGTTGCCCATGTCCGGGCTGCCGCCGCCAGGAATCGGCCAGGTCCGGGTGACGCGGCGGGTCGCGAAGTCGATCACCGAAACGCTGCCCTTGCCCAGTGGCTTGCCGCGCACCTGGTTGCCGCCCCGATTCGCCACGTACAGGCTCTTGCCGTCGCGGCTGGGGTACAGGCCGTGGGCACCGATGCCGGTGGCGATGAAGCCGATCTGCCGGAAACTCGCCGCGTCGACCACGTGCACCCCGTCGGCCATCATGTCGGCGACGAACAGCGTGCTGCCATCGGGCGACATGCGCACGTCCTGCGGCATGCCCGGCGTGGTGCAGATCTCGTTGCCGGGCTGTCCGGGGTCGGGGATCTTGCGCGGCTTCTTGCCGGGCTTGGCGATCAGGGCCAGCGCATCGGGCCGGTCGAAGTACTGGCTCAGCTTGATCGTGCCCAACACCTTGCGATTCACCAGGTCGATCTTGGTGATGGAGCCGCTGAATTCACAGGTGAAGAAGGCCTCGCGGCCGTCGATGGAAAAATCGGCGTGGTTGATGCCCGCGCAGAGCGGGGTGGCGATGCTGTACTGCAGCGCCATGCTCGCCACGTCCCGGAAGTCGAGCCGCTTGTGCGCCTCCACCACGATGATCGCGTGGCGCCCATCGGGCGTCCAGTACATGTTGTACGGATCTTCCACCGGTATCGACGCGCCCGCCTTGCCGGTGCGCGGATCGATCGGCGTCAGGCTGCCGTCGGTCCGGCCCTCGGCGTTGTTGGCAACCCACAGGGTGCGCAGATCCCAGGACGGCACCACATGTTGCGGGTTCACGCCGACACGCAGCGTATCCACCACCTTGAGCGTGGCCGGGTCGATCACCGAGACGGTGTTGGCGGAACGGTTGGGCACGTACACCCGCTCCAGAGCACCCGCCACCGCGGGGCTGAACTGCCCGGCGCTGATGTCGTGGTACAGGTTGGCCGGATCGGTCACCGGGGGCATGCCCGGCACCACCGCCACCGGCGCCGACACGACGCGCGCGGGCGGCGTCTGTGCCAGCGCCAGCCAGCCCAGCGTCAGGCCGAGCGACAGGACGATCCCCGGGACGCCGAGGCTGGGCAGGTTGTTGTGCATGGAGTGAGGCGGATTCGATGAAGACAGGGCGATGAAGCGAAGGCGGCTCGACGCAAGGCCAGGCGATGAGCATCCAACGCGCGAACTCAGCGTGGCGATGACAGCGCGGCGCGGATTGCCGCCACCGTCGCATCCACGATCAGGCGCGCGCCGTGCTGGCCAAGCAGTGCGCTGGCCGCGCGCGGGTCGCCGCGCGTACCGCCGGCTGCGCCCTCGCGTGCGGCCTGCTCGAACCGTTCCGGTCGCACCGAATCAGGCGCAAGCGCCAGTTGCAGCGCGGTGTCGGCGACGCCGCCGTGCTCGCCGATCTGCGCCGCGCTCAGGCCTTGCGCCGCGAGCCAGGCGTCGTAGGGCCGCTGCGATGCGCGGTAGTACGCGCCGATGTAGTGCACCCGCGCCTGCGGCCGGTTCGCGGGCGGCCTGAGTCGCGCGGCAAGGGCCTCCAGCGCACCATGGTAGCCGCCATGGTCGCCGATCAGCACCACGTCGCGAAAGCCATGCTGCCAGAAGCTGCGTGTGGCCGCTTCGAGCACGGCCTGGAACACCGGCACCGGGACCGATATCGTGCCGGAAAAGCGCATGTGCCCGCTCGGCGGGTCGATCTGGCCTTCGGGCACGTAGGCCAGCACCGGGGCCACCAGCGTGGCACCGAGTTCCGCCGCCACGCGGGCGGCCAGCGCCTGCACGCGCAGGTTGTGCTTGCCCAACGCGAGATGCGGCCCGCTCTGCTCGGTGCCGCCGACCGGGATGATGATGGTGGTCGTGCCAGCCGCGATGGCAGCGGTCACCTCCGGCGCCGTCAGGTCCTGCAGGAACACGCTGCGCAGCGGTTGCGCAGCGGCGTGGCCGAACGCCAGCCAGAGCAGGAGCGCAAACCACCAGGCATGCAGGCGCGTCATGGGCCCGCAGTGTACGCATGCGACCAGTGCCACTGCGCATGTGATCGATGCGAGTGTGGCCATGGCCGCGGTGCTACATTGAGTCGGTGGTGGAGCGCACCACACGGGCGCGGCTGGCGCAGTGCGCCGCGCGGATGGCGAGTCGAACGGAGCAGCCCATGGACCAACCTCTGTATCCCCCGAGCAACGCCGACATCGCGCGCAAGCGCCGCGAGCTGGCACCCAAGCCGCTGGAGGCGTTTCGTGCCTTCAGCGCCAGTGTATTTGCCGACGGCGCGCTGCCGGGCAAGACCAAGCAGCTGATCGCGGTGGCGGTGGCCCACGTGACGCAGTGCCCGTACTGCATCCGGGGCCACACCCAACTGGCCATCAAGGCCGGCGCCACCGAGGCCGAGATCATGGAGGCCGTGTGGGTCGCGGCGGAGATGCGCGCAGGCGCCGCCTTCGCGCACTCGGCGCTGGCCATCGACGCGATGGCGCACGTGCACGGCGCGGGCTGAACACGCACAGCCCGGTGGCAGGGCGACGCCCCGGCACGCGGAATCGCCGCGCGGGGCACGCGCCCGCGAAGGCGGATCTGCGCCGGCGCGTGTCGGAAGGCCCGCGCTCAGGTAGTCGGGTAGCCCGCCTCCCCGAGCGCCTGCACCAGCGCGGCGCGCTCCTGGCTGGACTCGACGCGCACGGTCTTGCTGCCCAGATCGATGTCGACCTGCGCCTTGGCGTCGAGTTCCTTGACCGTCCTGGTGATGACGCTGGCGCAATGGCCGCAACTCATGTCCTGTACCTTGAATTCCATCATGCTCTGCTCCTGGTCCGGGTTGTCGAAATCACACCGGGGACGACTGTAAACCTTGCCATCGTGGCAGAGTCAAGCGGCCAGCAGCCCACGGCGCCCCGAAGCGCGAGGGCTGTGGTGGCCGTTAACAGGGACGACATCGCGGATCGCCGCCGCACCGACACGCGGATGCGGTCAGACGTGCCGATGGCCTCTGGGCGGCGGCGGCGTGCCGGGTGTCTGCCGCTCGGCACGCTCGTGCAGAGCCTCGATGATGCGGCACTGCGGTCCGTTGCCGTCGCAGCGGCTGCGCAGTTCGACCAGGTCTCGCTGCAGCCCGCGCAGCTCGTGCAAGCGCTCCTCGACATGATGGATGTGCTCATCCAGCGCCAGGTTGGCGGCCTGGCAGTCGTCCTTGCGCGACAGGTCCAGCGCCAGCAGCGTGCGCACCTCCTCCAGCGACATGTCCATCGCGCGGCACAGGCGGATGAAGCGCAACTGGTGCACGTCGCGCTCATCGTAGCGCCGGTAGCTGTTGGCCCCGCGCCCACCCGTGGCAAGCAGGCCCGAGCGCTCGTAGAAGCGGATGTTGGCGGGCGTCACGCCGCTCAGCGCGGCCGCTTGCCCGATCAGGTAAGAGGGTTTTTCCGCACGCATCGCTTGACCTTCAACCGGGTTCAGGGTTTCCAATGGTCGCACAAGCGAGCACGACATGAACGACCATCGACACACACCCGAGCACCCACACGCTCACGACCACCCGCACGGACCCGGTCACGACCACCGGCATGACCACGACCACAACCACCAAAGGGGCCAGGTCCATGGGCACGGCCACGGCCACGACCAGGCGAGCGCAGCCGCGTGCACCACGCGCGCGGGCAGCGCTGCAGGCGGCGTAGCGGCAGCGGCCTGCTGTGCCGCGGCG